>JBPCTX010000340.1:0-2777 GCA_051011455.1 Acidimicrobiia bacterium
GGCGAACAGCGAACAGCGAACAGAGAATAGCGAACAGCGAAGGCTCGCGCCAAGGGCGTCCGATCTTCTTTCACCCCTCCCGTGAAGCGAAGCGGAACGGGAGGGAGGCAACCCTTCGGGTTGCTGCGGGGAGGGGTGAGAGCGCGTTCCAGTGTTCCAATTTGGGTCACCACCGAAGAAGACATGGCGGAACCACCCCTTCTGGCTGATAGCTGACAGCCGATAGCTGATAGCTGATAGCTGATAGCTGAAAGCCGAAAGCTTCCCCCCGAGTTGCGAAGCAACTCGCAAGGAACGCGAAGCGTTCCCGCTCAGCCCTTCTTGGCTGCTTCCTTCGCCAGCCTCTTGGCGGCCCTGATCTCTTCGATCTTCTCGTGGGTGTCGACGTCGGCGATGGAGGCCCAGTCGGCGGCCTGATCCTCCCACCCGTCGGGGCCCTCACCGAGCCGGCGGCCGACGATGGCCACGAAGATCCTGGCCTTGGCCTCGCCGTATCCGGGCAGAGCTCGCAGCCGCTTGTAGAAGTCGGTGCCATCGGCGGCCTCCTGCCAGATGCGCTCCGGCTTGCCGTCGTAGTCCTCGGCTATCGCCTCGCACATGGCAAACGCACGCTTGCCCATCGAGCCGGGGAACCGGTGGAGGGCGGGCTTATCGACAAAGAGCTGCACGAACTCCTCGGGATCCATGCCGGCGATGTCGGCGGCGTCGAGCGGCCGGCCCAGCCGCTCCTGGAGAAGGTAGGGGGCCTTGAAAGCCCACTCCATCTTGACTTGCTGATCGAGCAACATGCCGAGCATCAAGGCCAGCGGGCTCTCGGCCAGCAGCCGGTCGGCGTCGGCGTCTCCGGTCCATGGGAGGGATTTGGTGGTCATGGCCGAGACACTACCCCGAGCGGTACCAATTGGTAATGGGAAGCCTGCGGTCCTTGCCGAATGCCTTGGTGGTGATCTTCACCCCGGGCGGCGCCTGGCGGCGTTTGTACTCGTTGCGATCCACCAGGCGGGTAATCCGCTCTACCAGTGCCTCGTCAAACCCGGCCGCCACGATGGCCCGATTGGACTGATCCTGCTCCACGTACATCTCCAGGATGGCGTCGAGCACCTCGTAGGGCGGCAGGCTGTCGGTGTCCAACTGATCCGGCCTCAGCTCGGCCGACGGCGCCTTATCGATGATGGCCTCCGGGATCACTTCCTCGGCCCGATTGCGCCATCGCGCCAACCGATAAACCCGCATCTTGAGAACGTCCTTGAGAACCGAGAACCCTCCCACCATGTCTCCATACAGAGTGGCGTACCCCACCGCCATCTCCGACTTGTTGCCGGTGGTCAGGACCATCGGCCCGAACTTGTTCGACAGCGCCATCAACAAGGCTCCCCTGATACGGGCCTGTAAGTTCTCCTCGGCCACTCCCTGCCCGGTGCCTGCGAAGGACTCCTCCAACGAGCTCAGGTAACTGGCGAACACATCATTGATGGGCAACACGTCGAACCGGCAGCCGAGCCTGCTCGCCAGCTCCTGGCTGTCGGCGATGGAGCCCTCCGAGCTGTAAGGAGACGGCATGGAGACCCCCCACACTCGATCTCCCCCCAGAGCATCGACCGCGATAGCGGCGCTGAGAGCCGAGTCGATCCCACCCGACAACCCGATCACCACCCCCGGGAACTCGTTCTTCTGCACGTAGTCGCGCAGGCCCAGCACGAGCGCGGCGTATATCTCCGCATCCTCCTCCAGCCGGGGATCGGAGCCGGGCGGTGGAGCCGCATCGGATGTCCGCAGCCGATGCTCAGGCGCCCCCGGCAGACCCTCCAGGGTGGTGAAGCCCAGCTCGACATCGGCCCAGAAGCGGTCTTCCTCGAACTGCCGGGCCTGGTAGGTGATGGCCCCGGTCGAGTCCAGGATCATGCTTCCGCCGTCGAAGACCAGTTCGTCCTGGCCCCCCACCTGGTTGACGTAGACAAGTGGCACCCCGGCGGCCGCCACGTGGCGCTGCAGCAGTTCGACCCGCTCCCGATGCTTGTCGAAGTGGTAGGGGGAGGCGTTGATGTTGATCAGGACCTGGGCCCCGGTCTTGGCCTGAAGAAGCGGCGGGCCGTCCTCCACCCAGATGTCTTCGCACACCGAAACCCCGATCGTGGCGTCTCCCACCCCCCACACCGGGCTGGGATCGACCCCGGGAACG
This sequence comes from Acidimicrobiia bacterium, assembly GCA_051011455.1. Classification (GTDB taxonomy): domain Bacteria; phylum Actinomycetota; class Acidimicrobiia; order Spongiisociales; family SHLN01; genus SHLN01. The sequence continues at coordinate 2,180 of JBPCTX010000340.1, forward strand.
AAGTAGCGCTCCTCGTCGAACACACCGAAGTTGGGCAGGTGAACCTTGTGATAGATGCCCCGGATCTCACCGTTGTACAGGAGGGCGGCGGCGTTGGCGATTGATCGCACTGCCGAGTCCTCCAGCGTCCCGGTGGCCACGGGATCGGTACGGTCGACAAACCCGACCACGGTCAACATCGGGCCGCTGGCCGCCGCCAGTTCGCGCAACACGGCCAGGTTGGCGGATATGAAAGCCTCCCTCAGCAACAGGTCCTCGGGCGGGTATCCGGTGATCGCCAACTCGGGCAGGGCCAGCACGTCGGCCTCCTGTTCCTGCGCCCATGCCATCACATCAAGGATCCGATCCCGGTTGCCGGGGAAGTCCCCGATCACCTGATTGAGCTGCGCCCCCGCAATCCGAATGAACATGGAGCAAGACTACGGCCGGACGGCCGGACTTCGTCCGGCTTGGGAGTTACTTCGTAACTCCAAGGCTGCGGACAGCGGACAGCGGACAGCGGACAGCGGACAGCGGACAGCGGACAGCGGACAGCGGACAGCGGACAGCGGACAGCGGACAGCGGACAGCGGACAGCGGACAGCGGACAGCGGACAGC
>JBPCTX010000341.1:0-2750 GCA_051011455.1 Acidimicrobiia bacterium
AAAGAAGATGGCAGTCTTGATGGTCTTCATCATGAAGCCGAAGATGCCCATCAGGATGGCGAGAATTCCAAGGAATGCGAAGAGTGGGTGCGCGACGGCGACGATTGGCATGAGTCGGGCCTCCTAGACCTCAATCGGGAACGTCAGGACTGTGGCGGCGGCGCCGATGAAGAGGACAATGCCGACGATGAGGATGGCCAGCCCGCTCTTGGGGTTGGGAAGCTTGCTCGACAGCCCGACGAAGAACAGCACGCTGGCAAAGACAACTGCCATCAGAACGTAGTTGTCGGACTGCTGATTGTTGTTGCGGGCATCTTCGCCTCGTGCCTCGGCGGTTGTTAGGAAGGCGTCGGCCTGGGCCATTGCTTCGAGTTGATACTCGGGCATGTCGAACGGCGTGGCGGGCGCATCGGAAACACGGAGCGGTTCGGTGTCGAGCCAGGCTCGCAGCGCGGGCCGGAACTCCTCGCGGGTCCGTTCGAAGATGAAGCCGGAAAGAGTGCCCTCGGTTGGCTGATAGGTGTCACCTGAGGTTGGTAGCTCGATCAGTCCGTTCCGGATGTCGGAGTCGGCCGCGCTCAGCCAGTCCAGAAACACTCCAATGTCGACCTGGGCCTGTTGGCCGGCAAGGTTGGCAGCTCGCGCCGACTCGGTGCGGGCTGCGCTGGCCTCAGAGAAGGCAACGGTCTGCAGTCCGCTCCACTTAGCGGATTGGAAGGCAGACCAGGCGGTCAGGATCGTGGCCAACGCCAGCACGACGGTGGCGGCGATGTCCAGCCAGTCCCTCCACTTCGCTTTCCAGTCGTCTTCCCGCGCGGAGGCAGGATCGGCTTCCCGGCTCTGAGAATCAGACATTGATTCGGTTCCCATCTCAGACCTCCTCCCGTCAGCACCCGCCGGCGCCATTCCACATGCAGTGGCTGACCCTAGTACCAGTATTCCGGGCTTTCGATGGCCGTTCCGCTGTCTACGCGCCGCTAGATTCGGAGTGCCCGCCCGGAACAGCCAAGGACCGATGACAGACCACGACGACCGCCCTGAGTTCGACGGCGACGAGAGAGAGTTCGCCGATTACGACGGCGCTCTGGTCCCTTTCCGGGCCGAACTGGCCTGGAGTCGTCTGCTGAATCCGGCAACGTTGAAGGGACTGGCCGCTCTGGTCGGCGGGCTCATCTTCCTTTTCTCTGACCGGTCGACTGAGGCGCTGGCTCTCATACTGGGCTTCGTGGTGGTGGCGTGGGCGATCTCGGAGTTTGCCGCCCCCGCTACGTCGGGCCGAACCAGCCGATTGATCACGGCGCTGGCGCTGGTGGGGGTGGCGGCCGCCCTGATCTTCTGGCCGGATGTTTCCGGACGAGTCATCTCGCGCCTGGTGGGCGGCGGGGTGGTTTACGCAGGGCTGCGAGACGTGGTCCTGGCCTTCCGAAGCAGAGACGAAGAGGGCATTCACCCGTGGCGAGTGATCCGGGGAGTCTTCGTCACAGCGGTCGGCCTCTCCTTGTGGGTGGCCCCCGGAGTAATGCTCGGCCTCGTGGTGACAGTCTTTGCCGGATTCTGGATCGTGACCGGCATCGCCACCGCAGTCGGGAACTTCACGGCGGTTTCGGAGGACGATGTCGAAGTCACCGACGTCTGGCCCCGGATATTCCGGTGGCTGGAGAACCGGCCGCACTCGGCAGATGACCGGAGCCAGCTATACGCCAAGCTCTTCTACGAGGGACGCTTGGCCACCAGGCGCCTGTCACGGTTCTTCTTGCTGATGGGATTCGCCACCACGATCGCCGCCTTCGGCATCGTCTCGGACTCGACGGCGGTCGTAATCGGGGCGATGCTCGTGGCACCGTTGATGACGCCCCTCATGGGGACGTCTCTGTCACTTGTGATGGGCTGGCCCAAGCGAGCCACCATGTCGGGCGGCGTTGCGCTTGGCGGTGTGGCTCTCGCCATCGGCCTGTCTGCGGTCTACGGGGCGATGCTGCCATGGGAGATAGACCCGGTTGCCAACTCCCAGATTGCTTCCCGGGTTGCCCCGACAATGATCGATCTGGTCATAGCCATCGCCGCGGGTGGGGCGGGCGCATTCGCGTTATCGCGACCCGACGTCTCCGATGCCTTGCCAGGTGTGGCGGTCGCCATCGCCCTCGTACCCCCACTGGCCGTGGTCGGGCTGATGCTGGAGGCTGGTGAGGCCGACAAGGCCTTCGGCGCCCTGATGCTGTTCACAACCAACATGGTCGCCATCTTGTTGGTCGGCGCACTCGTCTTCCTTCTCACGGGAGTAGTGCCGATCGCCAAGCTGGTGACCGAGAGAGAGTGGATCCGAACGACCGTCACGTTGATAGGCATCCTGGCGATTGGGGTGATCGTCGTTCTGGGGACCACCAGCGAGCGGATCAGAGCCCAGGCCTTCGACCGGGACAATGTCGAAGAGGTTGTCGACGAATGGATCGGTGACCGGCCCCTCGAGTTGTTCTCCCTAGATGTGGGACGTACCGACGTCGAGGTGGTAGTTGTCGGGGCCGAGCGACCCGACGACGCCGATGACCTGGCCGCCGAGTTGGAGGCAGAACTGGGCCGGGACCTGGTGGTCACTCTGCGGTGGGTGCCAGAAGAACAGTTTGTGATTGACGGCAAGCAATAGAGGAGAGAGAGATGACCGAATCCGGCAAGTCGAGCAGTTGGTCCTACCGGGAGCCTCTGGTGGAAGTCGATCTGGTCCGATTCTGGAGCTCAGCGCTCTTTTCGGCCCT
>JBPCTX010000342.1:0-3351 GCA_051011455.1 Acidimicrobiia bacterium
CTCCCTACCCGGGCACTCTCCATCTCAAAGCCTGGGTGGTTTCCCAGGAGGGGAACCGGGCCCAGATCGAGGCCGAGATGGTGGCGGGGGACCAAGTCACTGCCACCTGTACCGCCAACTTTGTGGCAGTGGGAGAGGGCCACCCCGCCCACGACCGCTGGTAGCAGAGGCCGTCGATTGCTCGCCAACGCCGATAACGTGAATGGCCATGCGCCGCCCTCTTGTAGTTCTTTTCTGTTTGGTGTTCCTGGCCGCCGGGTGTGGACTCACTTCCAACGTTGACGAGATTCCGATCAACGAGGCCGAGCTGGGGGAGGGAGTCCTCGACGGCGTCAATGCCCTGGTGCCGGATGAATCACCGGTGGAGTTCGAGGAGGTCATTGCCGACGACGATGGCAAGATCGCTCTGGCCATCACTCCCGACCTGTGGAGGATCTCGACCGATGAGGTCGGCGTTGATGTCACACCGATCCTCGGTGGTGGCGTCGAGCAGGACACCGTCATGAAGTTGGAGGCCGTTTGCGTCGGCTTCTGTGATCGCCAGGACTGGGCGGACTACATGTACAACGACGAGTTCAGTCCGTTCGCAGTGGGTTCCACCGTCAGGGTCTTGCTCGATGAGCCGTTGGCGAACCCGGAGGGGCGGACGCTGGTTGCCGAGGATGCTGCCGGCGGTCGCCAGGTCCTGGTGAGTCGCTGGAACGACGGCGCCACCCACTTCTTCCTGTGTGAAGTGCGCATCAACCCCGCCGACGTGGCCCTCCAACCCGCCTTCAGCGCCGCCTGCGAAGGCGCGGTCCCATTGTGGGTAGGCCGCTGAGTCGTCGGTTCGGCCGATGTCTTCCCACAAGTGGTTGGTGGTTGACCGGCGCCCCCCTACCCCCGAGCTTCGCTCGGCGGTACCTTCCCTCCGAAGGGGGGACTGACGAACACGCCACGAGTTGCGCAGCAACTCGAAAGGAACTCGGCATCCACCCCTCGAGTTTGCCGTCGGCAAACTCGCCAGCAACGCCGAAGGCGTTGCCGCGGAGGGGGTGGGATTCGAACCCACGGGACCCTCACGGGCCCACAGCATTTCGAGTGCTGCGCACTAGGCCGGACTATGCGACCCCTCCGAATGTCTCGACATGGTAATTGGGTTCTCCCTATCGCCAACCGGCCCCGACGCTACGATTCCGTACTGTGCTGAGCGGGGCGCTAGGGGTGCCCTTCACCCGAAACCCTCTTCATGCGGGGCTGATCCCCCGCCCGAGGGTGTTTGGAGTTCAGAAAGCAGCGGGAAAGCGGTGTTGAAGGCCGGGTCCCAGACGGCGAGAGTTTCGTGAACCGGGTCAGGTCCGAAAGGAAGCAGCCCTAAGCGGTGCTTCTCGGGTGTTGTGGGGTTGCTCGGTTGGAGTCGGCGACCCGAAGAGCTCTGAGTTTCGAATACTCGACGGCGGGGTGCACACAAATCGGAGGGATGGCCGAGCGGACGAAGGCGACAGTCTTGAAAACTGTTGAGCCGGGTTAACCGGTTCCGTGGGTTCGAATCCCACTCCCTCCGCGGCAACGCCTTCGGCGTTGCTTAGGAGTTCGGCTACGCCGAACTCCAGGGTGTGGTGTCGAGTTGCTGGTGAGTTGCTGCGCAACTCGAGGTGGGTCGCATTGCCTGTCTCCCCTCCCGTTTACGGGAGGGGCTGGGGGAGGGGTGAGAGCGCGTTCCTGTGTTCTCCCTCGCTACTCCTGCTTCTCCGAATCCCAGGTCCCGATCACCTCGAATCCTGCGCGTAGGAAGATTGCTTCAGATGGACCGTTGCCTTCTGTGATCCAGGCTGTAATCCGCTCGTAACCGGCCTTCCAGATCGCCTCGGCGGATAGATCGAGGAGGGCACTGGCCAATCCCTCACCCTTGACGGCTGCCCTTGTCATGACATACCCGATGAACGCATCCTTATTCGCCTTATTCACCAGGACAGCCGACTGAATGACGCCGTCTCTCACTGCGAGCAGCGATTGGGACAGAAGTGCCTCGCCCCCGAGTGCTCCGTCGACTTCCTCCACCGCTTGGTCGTGGGTCTCGCCGTCGTAGTCGATGGTTCCGATATACGAATCCATCATCAGGTCGGCCAGGGCCATGCGGTCCTCCACGACCGGAAGCCTGATCTCCAGGTCGGCCGGGAGAGTCCGGCCGGAGGGTCGATAGGCATCGCGATCTACCCGGTAGTGGTGGCGCCTCATCCCATCAGGTCCACAAGCTCGGTCAACTGGCCGACCCGGGGCGAGTAGCCGCCGTGCAAGCCGACTGGATCGACCAGCACGAACTCGGCTAGCCCTGCGGCTTCAGCCCCACCGAGATCAAACAGCAAGGAGTCACCTACGTACCAGGTTTCGGAGGCCTCCACCTCTAGAGCCTCCAGTGCATGATCGAAAATGGCGGGGTCCGGCTTGGAGACTCCTACGGCGGTGGAGTCGATGATGACCTCGAACAACCCTCCGAAGCCGGCCGCTTCCAGATCGTCCCGCACATGGCCGTCTGCGTTCGAAACCACCCCGACCCGACATCCGGCGTCTGCCACGGACCTGACTCCCTCGAGTGAGCCGGGGAGGGGGAGGCGCCAGAGCCCGTGTGTGGCGGCCAGCTCGGCTACCGCGGCCGGATGAGGTGGCAAACCGGAAAGCTGTAGATACTGGGCGAGCCACCAGGGCCACCAAACGGCCGGTCCTTGCTCCAGCAGCGGAAGGTCGGCGCCGATCGCGGCCATGGCCTGGTAATGGGCATCGAGCATCCGGTCCGGGTCGGGTCGTTCTCCGAGGATGGGCTCCACGACGTCGCCAAAGGGTCCCGGGTGCATCGTGACCAGAGTGCCGCCGGCATCGAACAACACTGCCTTTGGCAAGCTCATCGCCGCCCCCGGAAGAAGTCCTCCAACAAAGCCGCGGAATCCCCTCCCATTACGTCGTGCTCCAGTTCGATGCGATGGTTGAGCCGCTTGTCCTGTGGAATGTTGTACAGGCTCCAGGCCGCGCCTGCCTTGGGATCGGCTGCTCCGTACACGATGCGCTCGATGCGAGACCACACAGCTGCCATGGCGCACATGGCACATGGCTCCAGAGTCACCACCAGGGTGTGCCCGGACAGCCTCCAATCGCCTCCACTGCGAGCCGCGGCCGAGAGCACCAGCCGTTCGGCATGAGCGGTGGCATCGGACATCTCCTCCACCCGGTTGCGGCCCTCGGCGACTACTGCACCGGTGCGGTCGACCAGGACCGCGCCGACCGGAACCTCACCGGCGTCGGCAGCTTCTCGAGCCAGCTCGAGGGCGCGTTCCATGTGTGCTTCGAATCCCATCAGCCCCTGACGTTATACAATCC
>JBPCTX010000343.1:0-3759 GCA_051011455.1 Acidimicrobiia bacterium
GTGTGCGCTGATCCTGACCGCCTGCGGGGGCGGAACCTCCACCGACGTGACCAAAGTGCGTGATCCGGCGTCGGTGGCAGCCGGTCAGGACTTGTTCGAAGCCAACTGTGCCCGATGCCATGGGTCCGACCTGGACGGTGGTCGTGCTCCCGGCGGCCCGCAGGCTCCGTCCCTCTCGTCCAAGACGGGACCAGACGACGCGGTTCTGATCGAGATCGTCAAACGGGGCCGCGGCGGCTACATGCCATCCTTTGCCACCCAACTCGAGGAAGCCGAGATCGCCTCGATCATCGACTACGTCCGCAGCGTCCAGGTCAGCCGGCTCGGGGAGTAGCCGGAAATGTGGTCGCTGCGTAGGGTGCAGCCGGGAGGTGATCCTTGAGTCCACCAGCAGGCCAGACGCTCACGTTCCTCTTCACCGACATCGAAGGCAGCACGTCGCGGTGGGAGGCAGACCGTGAGGCGATGGCTACCTCTCTAGAACGCCACGACAGACTGTCGGCCGAAGCGGTCGAGCAGGCGGGCGGGACCCTCTTCAAGACCACCGGGGATGGTTGCTGCGCAGTGTTCACCGACGCGGAATCGGCGATCGAAGCAGCCCTCAAGCTGCGGGAGATGTTGGACCGCCAAGCCTGGCCTGAGTCGGTCGCTCCGTTGCGGGTCCGCTGCGGGGTGCACACCGGACCGGCCGAGGAACGGGGCGGTGATTACTTCGGTCCGACCCTCAACCGGGTGGCGCGGGTGATGGCTGCCGGCCACGGTGGTCAGATCCTGATCAGCGACGCCACGCGGCGCCTGCTGTCCGCCCCGATGCCTCTGCGGGACCTCGGCGAGCATCGGCTCAGGGATCTGCTCGAGCCTGAGCACATCTTCCAAGTGGACGAGAGCGACGAGCAGCACCCACCGCTCCGCACTCTGGACCCCCGCACCAACAACCTGCCGATCCAGGTGACCCCTTTCGTTGGACGCTCCAAGGAGGTGGCCGAACTCACGGCGCTGATCCCCCAAGCTCCGCTGATCACTCTCACCGGGCCGGGAGGAACCGGCAAGACCAGGCTGTCCCTCCAGGCCGCCGCCGATCTGATCGACCGGTTCGACGGCGTCTACTTCGTCGGCCTCACTCCCGTTCAATCCGATGATGACGTCGCCCCGGCAATCGCCGACGCCATCGATCTGCCCGTCCCCAAGGACGGAGATCCCCTGCGAGTCCTCCTCGACCACCTGGCCAACCGCCATGATCTGCTGGTTCTCGACAACTTCGAGCATCTGACCGGGGCGGCGCCTCTGATCGGCAAGATTCTCGACTCGGTGGCCGCGGTGAGCATCGTCGTCACGAGTCGAGAGCTTCTCAATCTGCGGGCAGAACGGCACTATCCGGTGACACCTCTCGGTGTACCGCCCAGCTCCCAGCTCTCTGCCCAGGCCCTGGCCGGATACGAAGCCGTCAATCTCTTCGTCGAGAGGGCCCAGGCCGCCAACCCCTCGTTTGCACTCGACGATGCAACCGCGCCGGATGTGGCAGCCATCTGCCGACGCCTGGACGGCCTGCCGCTGGCGATTGAACTGGCAGCAGCCCGGACCCGGCTATTCGGTCCAACCCAGCTGCGGGCGAGGCTGGAATCGGATCTGAGCCTTCTGTCGGGAGGCCCCGTCGACGCACCGCGCCATCACCAGACACTGGCCGACACGATTCGATGGAGCTACGACCTCCTAGATGATGACGAGCAGGTATTACTGCGAAGACTGAGTGTCTTCGTGGGGGGTGCGCCGATGGATGCCGTTGAACCCGTCTGCCAGCCCGACCGGGGGTTTGACGCCTTCTCAGCCGTCGCGGCGCTCGCCGACAAGAGCCTGGTCCGGATCGACTACGGAAGAGGTGGCGAGCCTCGTGTCGAGATGCTGGAGACGATCCGGGCGTTCGCCCGGGATGAGCTGGAAGCAAGCGACGAGTCGGAGGCGGTCTTGCGAAGCTACGTCGAATTCTTCGTCGACCTTGCCCAACAGGCCGAACCGGAGCTACGGGGGCGAGATCAGACGTTCTGGATGGACAGGTTGGAAGACGAATTTCCCAATCTGGAGGCCGCGCTGAGTTGGAGCCTGAACGGTGAGGAGGTCGGGCCCGGATTGAGGATCGTGGCCGCTTTGCGCGACTACTGGTTCTATCAAGGTCGGTATCGGGAGATGGGACGATGGGCCGACCTGGCGGTTTCCCGACTCACCGACGAGCCATCTGGATTGCAGGGCGGTGTCTACTTGACCGCCGGGTTCCACGCTTACGGGGTGTACCGGGAGGACAACCAGGACTTGATCCAAAAGGCCATCGACTTGTTCCAGGAAGCCGGCGACAAGAACCATCAAGCGATGGCCACTATCTGGCTGTCTGGATCTCAAGAGATCCTCGGGAACCTGGGTGTTGCCCTCGTGTCGATCGAGGAAGGGGTTGCTCTCGCAAAGGAAGTCGGCTCGGACCAGTTGCTGGCTCAAGCCCTCAACATGTGGGGAGAGATGGAGCGGAGTGCCGGCAACTTCGACAGAGCCCGTGAACTGCAGGAGCAGGGCCTAGTTGTCGCTCGGCGAACTGGCGAAGAGCGCCGGATAGCCATGCTCTCCCACAACATCGGAATGATTGCCCATCACCAGGGCGACGACGAGACCGCCCTGCGCCTGCTGCTGGAATCACTCGATCTCGCCATCGAGGTTGACTTCGTCCTGCAGACCGCACACTGCCTGCTCTCACTCGCCGAGCACCTCGCCCTGGCCGGCGCCCCGGAAGTAGGGGCCCAGGTGGTCGGAACCGCCGACGCCTACTTTCACGCCGTCGGATTGCTGGCCCAACCGGCCGACGCACCCGACTTCGACCGCATCCAGGCCAATCTGGAGGCCACGCTCGGGTCCGAGGCCTTTGCCGCGGAGATCGCCAGGGGCTCCCTGCTCAGTTTGGATGAAGCTGTTGCCCTGGTCCACAGTTCGTTGGAGACATAGGCGGATTGCCTCACAAGTCTTTGCAGTTCCCGCGAGGAACACCCGACGAGCTAGCGACAACCGAGGCCGGCAAACCGCCTGGCCGCCCTCAATCTCCCATGAGACCGATCACCGAGTCGACGCACAGGTCGGCAAAATCGGGGGCGTTGATGTGAAGCGGGAGGTCCGAGATGACTTCGGCGGACAGATGACGCCGTAAAGCGTCGAGGAACACCTGATCGACGTCAGGTTGGGTCCAGGACCCTATCTCCCGGCCCGCTAGATCGAACGTCTTGCGACCACTCAGCTGGCTCCACCCTTCACTCGGAATCAGGACCCGCACCGGGCCCCGGGCTTCGGCGAGGCGGGCGCCGACGAGTTCGCCGAGCTCTTCGGACTCCTCGGCGTTGGTGCGCATCAGAAGTATTTCCACGTTGTATTGGTAGAACTCCCGCTGTGCGTACCTGTCCGGGACCTGGCCTACCCACCAATTGGTGAAGTCCAGACACCCCGGAACTACGACCTGTGGAATCCCGGCTGCGCCGGCTCCGGTGAGGCGGGTCTCACCCGCGCTGTAGACGCCACCGGTGACGAAATCGGCCAGCTCTGAGGTTGTCAGATCGATCACCGCTGCAAGTTCGCCCTGTGCCGCCAATGACTCCAGAGCACGACCGCCCGGCCCCGAGGCATGAAAGTGAATGACCTCGAAACCCTGCGCAACCAATCGCGACGTGATGCGATCGACGGCAGCCTGGGTGTTGCCGAAGGATGACACACCGATGAGTGACGGCCCCGCAC
>JBPCTX010000344.1:0-3242 GCA_051011455.1 Acidimicrobiia bacterium
ACCATGCAGTTGGGCTCATCGTCGGTGAGACCCCACCAGTCGACCACGGTCATGCCCATGGTCAGCTCGGATTCGGTCTCAATCGAGACTGCCACGTGTCGGCCATTGAAGAGATCGGGCTCCAGTAGATAGGCGATGACACACGGATCGTGCAGGGGAGCTCCGACGGTTCCGTACCGCTCCATGTCGTATCGCTCGAAGAACTCCAGCATGCCGGCGGTGGCGGCACCCGAGGCGTTGCCGAGTGCATTGAAGGCTTCGATCCGCTCGTCGGAGGTCAGGGCTTTGTGGGTTACGTCCAGCGGCATCATCACCAATGGGATGCCGCTCCGGAACACGATGTTGGCCGCCTGGGGGTCGACGTAGATGTTGAATTCAGCGGCCGGGGTGGTGTTGCCGCCTTCGAAGAATCCGCCCCCCATCAACACCAGCTGCTCGACGTTGTCCTTGATGTCGGGTGCGCGGTCCAGGGCAACGCCCACGTTGGTGAGCGGCCCCAGCGTGCAGATGGTGAGGCCGGGAGTGGCCCGGGCGGTTTCGATTATGAAGTCGACCGCGTGACCATCGGCCGGTGTGATCGTGGGGTCGGGCGCATTCGCACCGTCGATGCCGGTCTTGCCGTGCACGTACTCGGCGGTGACCAGTGGTCGGACCATCGGGCGGTCGCAGCCGGCATAGACGGGTACTTCGGGGCGGCCCGCCAACTCGGTCATCATCAGCGAGTTGTGAGTGGTCAGGTCGAGCGGGACGTTTCCGGCCACGGCAGTGATTCCGAGGACGTTGAGCTCATCAGGAACCGCCAGCGCCAGCAGCAGGGCGATAGCGTCGTCCTGTCCCGGGTCGGTGTCGATGATGATGGGGCGTGCCACCCGCCGATGCTAGGGACTCAGCTGGTCAGTCCCACTTCACGGATCACCGGGTTGGTGGCGGCCGGACCGGGCATCGTGTCGTCGGCGCACTTGGCGTTGGGGCCCAGCCAGAGCACCTTCGAGGAGGCGGTCTTCAGGTTCCCGCTCCCTTGGAAGTCGTCGGCCTCATTGGGGTCATCGATGTAGATGAAGTAGTGACCGAGCACCTTCATAGGCTTGGAGCCGCTGGGCCAGGGATCGGGATAGTCGTACGAGCCCGGAACGTAGTCCTTCGGGTCGTATGTCATGTCGGAGGTCACGATTAGCGTGCTCGCCAGGCGTGGTGAGTGGCATTTCGCGATCGTGTCGTTGACCCAGTAGTGCTTGGTGAGGTCTATTGCAGGGTCGCCAAACTCGCCGTGGATACCCTCAAGCCATCCGAGAGGTCTTCCGTGGTCCTCCAAGTTCGGCGGATCGAACCCAAGGACATCCCCAAGCGTGTCACCGTTCAAGCTGTTGCTCTTGTAAGTGAAAGTCTTGGCACCGTCGGTGTCCGACAACCGCTCTATGAACCCGTCACCCAGCTGGCCGGCAGAAACGCCGGTGTTAGATGGCAGGACGTTGCATTCTGGCTTGGTGATCTCGATTGAGCAGTTGACGTAGGTGTCACCAGTCTTCCAGGGCATCAGCAAACGGTCGGTGCCCTGGGCGATGTTCTTCCGGGTGTCGTCGCCGACGTCCCCAATGCCGTCCAGGCGGTAGGCATACATACGCCCGCAGTTGCCGGAGTTGAGCCCACATGGGTTGGGGGCTTGCAGTCCGCCGCTGAAGCCGCTGGGCGGGACTCCGAAGGGGATGGCACCTACGCCCTCGCGGCGGGCGCTGCAAGTGGCGGTGGCTGTTGCGCTGACGCCGATGGTCTCGCTGCCGATGGCTCTGCCGAACTCAGCTTCGCGATCCAGGTCGATGGTGACGCGGATGACGCCATCGCCCAGGTCCTCAACGTTGACGGTGGCATCCGATGAAGGGGAGCCGAGGCCGTTGGCGGAGGCGGTGCTGAGAGCAGCCGCGATCGGATCCCGGTCCTCGCAGACTGCCCAGGCGCCGGCCAGGGCCGCATTGTCGGCGCCGTTCTGGGCCCGGCTGCGCTCGTTGTGGGACAGGCCGCCGTCGATGGCGAGCGTAGCCAGGGCCATGATGGCGAACATCGACAGGGCGGCGATGACGATCATCGCGCCGCTGTCCTCTGAGTGGAGGCGGTTCACGATTCTGCGCATGGGTCCTCCGAGAAGATCTCGCCGATCACGGTCTTGGAAAGGGTCACGGTTCCACCGAACATCTCGCCGATCAGCGGTGTCATCAGTTCGAGGTCGTAGTCGACGGTGACTGCGATGTGGTCGTTGGGGGCAACCGGGCAGGTGATCGTGACGTTCTCAGACTCGAGGTCGGGGTCGGTGGTGCTGAAGATGACCCGGGAGACGATGGCATCGGTCTCCGACGGCTCGTAGGCGGCGTATGTGAGCCCTTCCTGAGCCGCCTCGGAGACGGTTACACCGAGAGCGAGGGCCCGGCCCATGTCGACAATGCCAAGCGCAAGGATGAAAAGCACGGGCGCGATGAACGCCAGCTCGAGGGTTGAAGCACCCCTGTCGTCTCTCATAGGGTCCCCTTCACAATGGTCCGGTGCTCGGTAGCTGAAATCTGCATGTCGAACATGCTCCCGATGAACGGCAGGCTCGACTCGAAGGGCTTGCTGACGGTGACCACGATCCGGTCGCCCGACTCGATGGAGTCAGGATCGGCAAACGGGCCGGTGGTGGGGCACAGCCCGATCTGTGTGCTGGCGGGGCCCTCGTCGTAGGTCACCAGGATGTCGGTGGCGGTGATTTCGAATGGAGTGGAATCGATGGCCCGCGAGCGGATGCTGGCGCAGTCGGCGTAATTGGGGACTCCGGCGACCTCGCCGGTAGTGGAGCCGTAGCGGGCGGCTTCCCGGCTGGCGGTGGAGATTGCCTGCTTCTCGGATACGAACCGGGCGCCCTCGGCGATGCCGAGCAGCAATGTGAGCACCAGCGGAAGCATGATGCCGAATTCCAGGAGCGTTGCTCCGTCTTCCCTTCCAAATGACCGACGCATCGGTCCCCCTCGTTCTCCTACCACACAGAGTAGGACAAGTGACCACTCTGTGTGTGCGAGAAAGGACTAGTCACTTTCCGGCCGGTGAGAGACCGTTCTAAGTGAGAGTTTCGACCTCGGAGCGGGTCGGCAGCGCTTGTTGGGCTCCATGACGGGTGGCGGTGAGTGCGCCGGCACGCACTGCCCAGGTAGCGGCTGCCACCGGGTCGGAGCCGGTGGAGATGGCGTCTGCCAACGCCCCGCAGAACGCATCACCGG
>JBPCTX010000345.1:0-2602 GCA_051011455.1 Acidimicrobiia bacterium
CTTCTGGGGTCTCGACATGATCACCAAGAAGACGATGGGCAAGCTGAAGTTCACCATCCTCGGCAACCCCGCCACCCACATGCCCCAGGGCCTCGGTGGCATCCCGGGGTTCACCGGCATGTCCACCAAGATGATGAAGAAGCAGATCGCCGATCTCGACGTACCCGACGTACCCGAGTTCATGGAGATGCTGCACGAGATGGGCGTCACCATGTGGGCCTGCCGGATGTCGGTAGACATGATGGACCTGGACATGGATGACTTCTTCGAAGGTGTCGAAGACGTCATTTCGGCCGGTGACTTCATGGAGATCAACGAGGGAGCCCAGCTGCTCTTCACCTGATCCCAGCCACTTCACACGATCACTGAGGGACAGGCTCCTCCCCATACGGCCTGTCCCTCAGTCGCGCCGGAGTCCCAGAAGGGGGTGACTTTCGGCCCTAGGGAGACCGGCCAGGAAACGAGATACTGACAGGGTTATCGCCACCGATGGCGACTCAGAGCACTGGAGATTCATCTCCTGTTCGGGTTCTGAGACGAACTGAGAGACGGGCTCCTCCCCATACGGCCCGTCTCTCGGTCGCGTCTGGGCCAATTCGAGGCCGACGCCTAGCCCTGGTCGGATGCGTCTCCGGACTCTTCATCGTCGTTGATGCCGTCGTCGAGCCCCTTCTGGAGCTCCTTGACGGAAGAGCCAAGCGAACGTGCCAGCTCCGGCAACCGCTTGGCGCCGAACAGCACCAGCAGGACGACCAGGATGACGATGAGCTCGGGCCAGCCGAGTCCGATTGCAGCGATCATGACAAACCTCGGTTGAGTGAGCGAAGCATATACCGGAGTCTGCGGTGGGACTCACCTCACACTTCAACGAAGATGCACTCGCCCGGGCACTCCTCTGCTGCCTCAAGGGCGACGTCGACCAGCTGGGCCGGCACCCGCGCCTGCCCGCTTGCTCCGGCGGCTCCGTGGCCGGGGCCGGTACCGCCATCGAAGAGAACGCCCGGCGTCCAATGACGGGCGTCCTCCTTTACCACCCACAGGCCATCCCCCCTGGCCTCAAATAGGTCGGGTGCCAGCTGCTCGCAGGTGCCCGCCCCCATGCACAAGTCCTGATCGATCCAGATCTTCACCATTGACTCCTTGGATTGGCTGCCTCCATCATCGGCCGTCCCGGCGGCCCGTGAAGCTGGCTAGCCAACCGTTACGGGCGGCTTAACGCGGCCTTAATCGGCAATGACCGATGGTGATGTCAGTCAACGAGAAGGGCAGATGATGAGCGACCGAATGAGATACGTGCTCGCACTGGTGGTAGGGCTGGTTGCGATCCCGGGACTGGCGTTCGCCACCAATAGTGCGCTGACGGCCGACGATGTAAAGGGCGTCGCAGACACGGCTGGAGCAACCGGTTCGACGGTGGCGACGGCCGCGGCTGGAGACATCAGCGCGGAAGACCTGGTGCGAGCTTGCGGGGTAGAGGGCCACTACCTGGTTGAGCTCGAAGCCGTCAACGCAACCGATGAGATCCAGCAGGCCGCCCTCAACGCGCTGCGACCTATCTGTCAAGAGGCAGGTTTGCCTCTTCCGCCCGCCCCGCTGGTCGAAGGTGAGACGATCGTCGAGACCGTTACCGTCGTGAGAACAGCTCCAGGCGCAGGGCCGGTCGGCCACTCGAGCGCAACGACGGTCGTTGATTCCACGCCGACGACCCGGGCGACTACTTCCACCACCGGACAACCGCACGGCCAAGCAGCCGAGGCGCTCGCCGCTCGCGACCGGGCGCTGACGGCAATCCAGACCGCCATCGACGTCGGAGGCAAGGTCGAGAAGATCAACGAGGCGATCGAGAAAGTGGACAAGGGCGATGCCTCCTATGAAGCCGGCGACTACATCAACGCCATGGAGCACTACGAGGAGGCCGAGCACAAGGCCATCGAAGCCCAACGCGAGCCCGAGGAGCATGACGAGTACGAGGAAGACGAGCACGACGACGACGAGCACGACGACGACGAGCACGAAGAAGACGAGCACGAGGAATCCCACTGATGGTTCGAAAGGCCATCAACCTGCTCTCGCCCATTGCGGCCCTGGCGGTCATGTGGGTCTCGCTGCAGTCGCTCGTGGTTTCGGGAACTGAAACCACGAAACCCCTGGCTCCCCAGACGACGGTCGTCACGCCTGCCACCGAGGGGCCGGGGGTGTTGCCAGAGTTGAGCTCGGTCTCGCAGATTCTGACTGACACCTCAACGGCCGCCCTCACCGAGAGCGTCCCGGATGCGGTCGCCAGGATCCTGGCTGCTAACGGCGCCGTCTTGCTGGTGCCCGACCCGCCCGGGGACGGAGGCCGGCTGTGATTCGCCAGCGATTCAGCTCCGGACGGATGGCAAGGATTGGCGCCTGGGCACTCGCCGCCATCACGGCGGCAGTGGCGGCGCTCAACGGCCAGGTTGCCGCCGCCGACGACCCGGGCGACCTGCCCCCGGAGGGGGTGCCCGGCGCTGCCGAGGTCGGCCTGATTTCACAGGTCGTCCCGGCGGCCCCGGCCAATGGGCTCCTCGTGGTCCGGTACCAGCCGAGCCCGCTGCCGCCCCCGCCCACCCTGGTC
>JBPCTX010000346.1:0-3565 GCA_051011455.1 Acidimicrobiia bacterium
GGCGAGTACTACACCGCCGACAAGGCCCGGCTCTACAGCCCGCCAATCGACGACATCCCGGTCTTGATGGCCGCCGGCGGCCCAAAATCGGCGGCGTTCGCCGGGGCCAACGCCGGCGGCCTCATCACCAGCGTTAAAGATCCAGCCGAAACCATGGAGCGGGTCATCGCTCCCTTCTCCGAGGCCATGCAGGCTCGCGGCATCGCCAACCCGCCCATCCTCGCCACCCGCTGGGTTGTGTTGGCCGAGCACGACGACGAAGCCTGGGCGGCCCTCGACACGATGCGTGGGTTGCGGGCCCCGGGACGACTGCAGGCCGTCGACCCGATGGAGCTGCGGTTGGCCGCAGACGCCATGGACCGGGACGAGATCCTGTCGAAGTACACCATCGTGCACGATCCCGAGCAGATCATCGACGCTTACCGGCCCCTGGTCACTGAGATCGGCGCCGAGTATGTGGCGATCCAGATTGCGAGCACCGATCCGGCGGCCGCCATCGAACTGGTCGGCCGCGACGTCTTGCCGGCCCTCAGGGAGCTGGGCTAGCCGCCCACCCTCTCCAGCAGCGCATCGAGCTCCCGGCCGGCCTCCTGATCCGGGAGGGTGCCAGCCCGATCACGGGCTACTTGTAGAGACGCGAGCTGAGCTTCCAGTGCATCGATGGGGCCGCCCGGGTCCGGGGGCAGGCGATCCACCCACAGGTTGAACAGCGGAGCGAAACTGGGTCCGAACGTGGCCAGGAGGTCGACGTACCATCTGCCGTCGGCTTCCTGGATGACGACCACCGTGAGATCCCCCCGGGGCGACATGGCCTCCACTTCCGCAAACGAGCGCCCATACGCCTCAAATGGCTCGGCTCCCAGTACATCGACTTCTGTGATGTCGGCTCCGGTGAAGCCTCGTACGCCGGCAACGAAAGACTCCCAGAATGTCCGGCTGACGCCGGGTGACACGCCATTGGCTGCCAGGTCCTCGTACAGCTCGACCGAGTAGCTCTCAACTGCCAGCACCAGCACGAACTGGTCGGTCACAACGACTTCGTCGACTGTCGGATAACGGCCTATCGCCAGACCGTCGAACCAGGCCGTGACTGCATCCAGCGGGGAGTCTCCGCCTGTGACCGTGGTCGTCGTGGTCGGCGCTCTCGTGGTTGTGGTGGGCTCAGCTTCGTCACCCCCGCACCCCCCGAGGAGCGTCGCGAACAGCACCACCAGGAACGCGCACCTCAACACCTGCCGACTCTATCCCCAGTCCCGGGCAAGCGAACGCGGTTTTGGAGAGTAATTCTTGACGGTCTTACCCCTCCGTTGTGGCGGACTTGGGAGCCAGGGCCTGCCTGCTTGAATCGGCCAATGCGATGGAAGGGAGTTCTGCTCGGCCTGGCGGCCGGAATCATCGGAGGCCTCTTCGGAGTCGGGGGCGGCCTGCTCGTCGTCCCCGGCCTTGTGTTGCTGATGGCCTTCGAGCAGCGCCGGGCGAGTGCCACCTCCCTGGCGACGATTGTGGCCTCCTCGGCCGCCGCGATGACCCGATTCGCCATCGACGGGTCGGTCGAGTTCGACACCGCGCTCGTGCTGTTCATCGGCGCCGGCGCTGGGGCCTTTGCCGGGGCGAGGCTGGCCGGGCGCATCCCCAACTACTGGCTGGCCAGAGGCTTCGTGATCATCCTCCTGGTTTCGATGGTGCGTATGTTGATCGGAGGCGGCGGCGGTGAAGCCGATGCCCTGGTGGAGGGGGCAGCAGAAGCCCTCAGCCTGATCTCAGTCGGCCTGTTGACCGGGGTCTTGTCTGCCACATTGGGCGTGGGAGGCGGGGTCGTGTTCGTGCCCGCCCTCGTGACCCTGCTCGGATTCGAACAGCAACTGGCGCAGGGAACCTCGCTGGCGGTCATCCTTCCCACCGTCGTGATCGGGACCGGCGTTCACGCCCGGGCCGGCCGGGTCGACTGGAACATCGCCGTCACCGCCGGGATCGGAGGAGTCTTCGGCGGCATCATCGGAGCCCAGATTGCCCTCGGCCTCCCCGAGTCAATCCTGAGCCGCCTCTTCGCCGGTTTCCTCTTGCTGATGGCAATCAGAATGTTGGATAAGACGAAGGCACCAATTGGTCGCTAGACACTGATCCCAGCCGAGGATCGCAGTTGGCCCCCAGGCAGCAGCAGTAAGCAGCAAGCAGTAAGCAGTAAGCAGTAAGCAGTAAGCAGTAAGCAGTAAGCAACCAGATTCTGCGAGAAGCGTTCTGGCTGAAAGCTGAAAGCCGAAAGCTGATCGCTGAAAGCTGATAGCCGAAAGCCGGCTACCTCAGCCGCCCCGTTGTCGCCAGCTCTTTGCGCCGCTCGGGCTCACTCAGATCGGCTTTTCGATAGAGGGCGATCAGATAGGCGAGCCCAATCAACTCCTGGATTACGACGAGTGGCGACTTCAACAGGTAGACGATGAGGTCGACGAGTTGCCCTTCGGCGAAAGCGGGGAAGGTCGCTCCCAGCACCGGCCACCAGAGGGTCTCGGGATCGAGGGGCATATCGAGTAGCAGGTGAAATAGCACTCCGATTGGCATCGCCATCCAGCGCTTGCGGGTCGGGGTGCCTCGCTCGGTTGCCACCATCACCAGCATCAGCATCAGTGCGGCGAACAGAAGGGTATGGGCGTAGATACGCCCGGTGCCGAAGTGTCCGGTGAACAGCACCGAACCTATCGGTTTGTCGATCAGGTCGGGCAGAACCGCCCCGAACACCAGCACTCGCATGTCCATCGCCGGGTCGCGAAACACCCATCGGGCCAGGAACACGGCCCCGCCGATATGCCAGAAGATCATGGCTACTGCGGAACGAGAATCCGCCGACATTGAAGGCACCGCGGGGGATCATCCTTCAACACCTCATGTTGCTCAGCGGGGCTGAGCGACAAGTGACATCCTCCGCATACGCCTTCGGCGAGACGCACCGCCCCTACTCCATCTTTGGCAGGACGCAGCTTCTCGTACAGGTCGAGCAGATCGGTTGGGATCAGTGGAAGGAAGTCGGGACGCCGGGCCTGCCGCTCTGCCACCTGGCCGTCGATCTGTTTCCATTCGGTGGCGATTGCCGACTCCAACCTGGAAGCCTCGGCCTCCACTTCCTCCAGTTGGGAAGAAGTCTCGGCAAGCTCAGCCTCCTGCTGGTCTCGCACGTCGAGCAGGCCAAGAATCTCCTCCTCGGCGGTCTCGATCTGACGCCCCAGCATCTCCACTTCCTGCTGCAAGTTGGCCAGGTCCTTGGAGGACATTCCTCCCGCGAACATCCGCATCTCCTCGGAGCCGCGCTTCTTCTCCTTCAACTCGAGCTCACCCTCGGCCTTCTTCAGGGCTGAGACTGTTTCGGCCAGGGCCGCACCCTGCTCGGAAGCCATCCCCTGCAGCTCCGAACGCCGCCCATGAGCGACCTTGAACGCCTCCAGTTCGGGAAGCGACTGGCGGGTATTGAGTAGCTGATCGATTTCGGTGTCAACCGCCTGCAGATCGAGAAGATCCATAAAGGCTTTGTCGGTCACTGCACTCCCTCCCACGGGCTCGGGTCTATACCGGTCAA
>JBPCTX010000347.1:0-3264 GCA_051011455.1 Acidimicrobiia bacterium
ACGCCGGTCAAGGCCAGACCGAGCGCCAGGGCATCTGGGAGAAGGAAACGGACCGCCAGCAGCAAGCCGACGTTCACCATCGCGATCTGGGCGATCGTCGTTTGGCCCCGAAAGTGGTGGTTGAGCATCAGCGCTTGCGAACCGGCCAGGCCGAAGCCTGCCACCGCCAGCACCAGCATTCCGATCACTGTCATCTCGGGGGAGAAGACCCCGAATCCCCCCGCCAGAGCCGGATACAGAATGTGTAGATAGCGGTAGCTGGGGTTGTCGAGCAGATCCGGCACCTCGCCGCGTCCGAGCGGATCGCGGGCTATGCCGTAGTACTGCTGTCCATCGTGGCCATCACCGGTGGCGAGTTGTATGTCGCCGAGGTCGGCTACGACGAAGTCTCGAATCGGGAAATCCTCACCGACTGTTAGGAGCCCGCTGATGCCGCCGTTGGAGGAGGCGATGGCCAGGGCCACGATCAGGGCGACCGCTGCGCTCAGCAGGAACCAGGCACCGGGGGTGGGTTCGGAGCGGGCCGTGTGCATGCTGGCTCTTTCGATCTCTACGGTGGTGTCTATGTCGGGAACTTGGGACGCAGAATGGTGGCTGGCTGAGGTCGAATCCGACCCCGTCTATCAGGAGGAGGTGACTCCTCTACTCATCGACCTGCTCCGACCCGAGCCTGAGTGCCTCTACCTGGACCTCGGCTGTGGTGAGGGGCAGGGAATGCGCACGGTAGCCGCCGTCGGCTCCCGGGTGATGGGATGCGACAACGACGCCGACCTCCTGGCGCGGGCCGCCGGGGCCGGGCCGGTTGTTCGAGCCGACTTGCCAGGGCTTTCCTGGCTGGATGGCTCCCGGCTCGACGGGGCCTATGCCGTCCTGGTGCTGGAGCATCTGGAGGATCATCGACGGCTGCTGGCCGAGACGGCCCGGGTGGTCAAACCCGGTGGAGTGCTGGTGGTGATCGCCAACCACCCGGCTTTCACGGCCCCGGGGGCCGGGCCCCTCATCGACCCGTCCGATGGGGAAGTGACCTGGCGGTGGGGGGCCTACCTCGAGGCAGGCACCAGCGTGGAACCGGCCGGATCGCTCAACCTGACGATGCACCACCGTCCGCTTGGGGAGCTGTTGACGGCAGCAGCCGGTGCGGGGTGGTCGCTCAATCGGATGGAAGAGCGAGGTCCGGGCCCGGCCGCCACCGGTCGCGATCCGCTTCTTGCCGTCCAACGTCACATACCGCGCCTGATCGGTTTGCGATTCCACAACACGGTCCGCCCGTAAACTCCCCGTTGCATGGTGCAACGCCCGCTCCCCTCGGAGATCCCCGACCTTCCCGGCGCTTACCTGTTCCGTAATCGGCACGGAGAAGTGATGTACGCCGGCAAGGCCAAGTCGTTGCGCAAACGCGTCTCGTCCTACTTCTCACGAAGCCTCGCTGCCCGTACTGCCGCCATGGTCGATGCCTCGGAAACCGTTGAGTGGATCGTCACCGAGAACGAGGTTGAGGCGTTGATGCTGGAGTACAGCCTGATTCAGAAGCACAAGCCCCGCTTCAACATACGCCTGCGGGATGACAAGTCCTACCCCTACCTGGCGATTACCCGGCAGGATGATTGGCCGCGGGCGATGGTGATGAGAGGCAAGCGCAAGCGGGGAACTCAGTACTTCGGACCGTACGGTCACGCCTATGCCATCCGCCAGACCCTCGACCTGCTGCTCCGCACCTTCCCCGTACGTACCTGCACCGACTCCAAGTTCAAGCGCCATGAGGCGTCGGGGCGGCCCTGTTTGCTGTTTCACATCGAGCGGTGCTCGGCTCCGTGTGTTGCCGAGATTGCGCCCGAGCAGTACCAGCGGCACGTCGACGGTCTGGCGGGGTTCCTGTCTGGAGACCACGATGAAGTGGTTGACCGGCTCACCATCGAGATGATGGAGGCTGCCGACCGCCAGGAATATGAGCACGCTGCCCGTCTGCGCGACCAGCTAGGCGCAATTCAGAAGGCCAGCGCCCGCCAGGAGATGGTGACAAAGCGGCCGGAGAACTTCGACCTGCTGGCTATCACCGAGGACGAGCTGGAGGCGTCGCTGGCATTGTTGACGGTGAGAAGGGGCCGGGTGGTGGGGAGGGTCTCTTCCATTGTCGACAAGGTGGAGGAAGTCACAACCGCCGAGTTGATCGCACGCATGCTGGAGCAGCTGTACGGCACCGAGCCTCCGCCCGGGTTGATTTTGGTCCCGGAACTGCCGGCCGACCATGAGGTGCTGGGGGACTGGCTGACGGCGCGGCGAGAAGCCAAAGTGGAGCTGCGGGTTCCCGAGCGTGGGGCCAAACGCAGGCTGCTGGAAACCGCCCGGGCCAACTCGGCCGAGGAGTTTGCCCGCCACCGGCTGCGACGCAACGCCGACCACAACGCCCGGGCCAAGGCGCTGCGCAGCCTGCAGGCTTCCCTCGATCTCCCGGACCCGCCTCTCCGCATCGAGTGTTACGACATCTCGACCGTGCAGGGCACCAATACGGTGGGATCGATGGTCGTTCTCGAAGACGGTCTGCCCCGGCCGTCGGACTACCGGCACTTCCGGGTGCGGGACGTGAGCGGCCAGGACGACTTCGCTTCTATGGAAGAGGTGCTGCGGCGCCGCTTCACCGCCTACCTGGCGGAGAGGCAACTCCCGCCCGACCAAAGAGGCAAGTTTGCCTACCCGCCGTCTCTCATTCTGGTCGACGGTGGAGCCGGCCAACTGAGCCGGGCGGTGCAGGTCCTTGACGAGCTAGACCTCGATATCCCGGTGGCCGGGTTGGCCAAGCGGATGGAGGAGGTCTACCTGCCGGGCCGGGCCGAGACGGTTCGCATTCCCCGGGGTGAGGAGGCCCTCTATCTGTTGCAGCGGGTTCGTGACGAAGCACACCGGTTTGCCATCACCTATCACCGCAAGCTGCGCGGCAAGCGGATGGTCGACTCGATTCTCGACGACGTTCCCGGCGTCGGCGCCACCCGCAAGAAGGCACTGCTGCGGGCGTTCGGTTCGCTCAAGCGCCTGCGCGAGGCCTCCATTGACCAGATCGAGGAGGTCGTGCCGCGTAAGGTGGCGCACAGCGTCTACGAAGCCCTTCACGGGCTGGTTGGCACTTCATCGAGGAGGCGAGATGACGATGGTTGAGCGTGGCGCCGTCCGTTACGAGTCGCCGTTTGGTGCGGGCTGGGTTATGCACGAGCAGGGCGAGGTGGTGGAGATCCGGCTGCCGGGCGGTGAAGCGCCCGCCACCGAAGATGC
>JBPCTX010000348.1:0-4583 GCA_051011455.1 Acidimicrobiia bacterium
GTATCCTCCCGTGCCGTGAGCCTGCTCATCGCCATACCCGTCAAGCCTTTTGGTGTCGCCAAGGCCCGGCTGGACTCCGTCCTTTCGGCCGCCCAGCGGTCCCGGCTGGGGCGGGCGATTGCTGCGCGCACTATTGAGCAAGCGCTCGGCACCGGAGCCCCGGTAGCGGTAGTCACCGGCGACCCCGGCGTGGCCGCCTGGGCTGCGACGACCGGGGCCGAAGTGGTGCTTGAGCAGCCGGAGATGGAGCCCGGCTTGAGCGGCGCGGCGGCGGCCGCGGCCGCCGTGGCCGTACGACGGGAATCCAGTTGGCTGATCCTCCCCGCCGACCTGCCGCTGCTGACGGTTGCCGACCTGGAAGCCGCCATCAGCCGTCACCGTCCCGGCGGTCACGTCATTGCCCCCTCCTATAACGGCGGAACTTCTCTGCTGATGGGCTCGGGATCGTTTGCCTTCTCCTACGGGCCGGGCAGCTTCCACCGCCACTTGCGGGCCGCCGGTGGAGCAGAGGTGGTGGTGCGAACCGGCCTGGCACTGGATCTGGACACCCCCCG
The DNA here is from genome assembly GCA_051011455.1 of Acidimicrobiia bacterium. Taxonomy (GTDB): domain Bacteria; phylum Actinomycetota; class Acidimicrobiia; order Spongiisociales; family SHLN01; genus SHLN01. The sequence goes on from JBPCTX010000348.1 coordinate 555, forward strand.
TGACCTGGCAATGGCGCGAGCTCTGGGCCAAGCCAGCCTGGAGGTGACGGCGTGACCGCGTTTAGCCCGCTGCCGATCCCCGAGGGCGCTCTGGCTATCGGCGCCCACCCCGATGACATCGAGTTCGGTGCCGGCGGCACGCTGGCGGCCTGGGCGCTAGCCGGTTGCCAGGTCGTCCTGGCGGTCATGACCGACGGGTCGAAAGGAACCTGGGACCCTGCCGTAAAGCCTGCCGACCTGGCCGAGTTGCGGGCCGCCGAGCAAAGGGCGGCAAGCGACGTGCTGGGGGCTGCCCGGGTGGAAATGCTCGGCTATGTCGACGGTGAGTTGGAGGCTTCGACGGAGGTTCAGGCCCGGGTGGCAGCCCTTATCCGCACCCACCGGCCCGACATCGTGCTGTCACACGACCCCTGGGCCCGCTACGAGATCCACCCCGATCATCGGGCCACCGGGTGGGCGGTGGTCGACGGGACGGTGGCGGCCCGCGATCACCTGTTCTTCCCGGAGCAGGGCCTGGACCACCATCGCCCCGAGTCGCTCCTGCTGTGGCGGGCGGCCGAGCCCGATCACTGGGAGGACATTGGAGCTACCTTCGATGCCAAGCTGGCGGCGCTGATGTGCCACGGGTCTCAGCACCGCACCACGATGGGGGCCGCCGGTAGTGGCGAGTCGGAGCGAATGGAGTTTGAGGCTCAGATCCGGGACCGGGCAGCTGCCCAGGGAGTCGGGGCCGGCCTGGCCGCCGCCGAAGCCTTCAAGCGAATCCGTCTGTGAAGGTCCGTCTGTGAACAGGTCCGTGTCTAGAAGATCCGGAGGTTGGTAGCAGGATCGAAGAAGTGGAGCTTGTTGTTGTCCACGACAATGTTGATCCGCTCACCGGCCCGCACCATCACATCCGAGCTGATCCGGGCGGTGACCCGGGTGGTGTCGCCAAGGCTGGCAGCATCGGCGCCAGAGTCGGCCAGGAGCTCCTCGATGTCGGGCGTGACGACCGGACGGACCCCCAGGTCGAAGTGAGCAAAGGTCTCTGAGCCCAGCACTTCCACGACCTGTAATTCGGCTTCGAAAGAGTGCCCGGCGATATCGGACGTGATGCGGGAATCCTCGAAGGAAGCCGGCCGCACACCCATCACCACTTCCTTGCCGGCGTATCCGGCCAGCGCCTTGTTCTTGGACAGGATCTCCGCGCCCAGGGTCAGCTTCTGACCGCCGAAAGAGGCAGCCATGCCACCGGCGCCGTCGGACTCGAGGGTCGCATAGATGAAGTTCATGGCCGGCGAACCGATGAACCCGGCGATGAACATGTTGTCGGGCGCCTGGAAGAGATTGAACGGCGTGTCGACCTGCTGAAGGATGCCCTTGCGCATCACTGCCACCCGGTGGCCAAGCGTCATAGCTTCGACCTGGTCGTGGGTCACGTACATGGTGGTGGTCTCGAGCCGGGCGTGGAGACGCCCCAGCTCGGTGCGCATTTGCACCCGCAGCTTGGCATCGAGGTTGGAGAGCGGCTCATCCATCAGGAAAGCAGCGGGCTCACGCACGATGGCGCGTCCCATGGCGACACGTTGCCGCTGGCCACCCGAGAGAGCTTTTGGCTTGCGATCGAGGTACTCGGTGATCTCCAGAACTCGGGCGGCTTCGTCCACCCGGGTCTTGATCTCGTCCTTAGGCATCTTGCGCAGCTTGAGCCCGAACGCCATGTTGTCGAACACCGACATATGCGGGTAGAGGGCATAGTTCTGGAACACCATGGCAATGTCACGGTCCTTGGGCTGGACGTCGTTGACAACCCGGTCCCCGATGATGATCTTGCCCTCAGAGATCTCCTCCAGGCCTGCCACCATCCGCAGCAGCGTCGACTTGCCACATCCAGAAGGGCCCACCACGACGAGAAATTCACCGTCGGCGATCTCGAAATTCACATCTTCGATTGCCCGGGTTCCGCCCGGATAGATCTTGCCTACGCCCTCAAACGAGATTGTCGCCACGCGTTGCCTCCTGGGATTCGCCCGCTGACATTATCACTTGCGCCATAATCATGCCCAATGAAGACAGCAATCATCACAGGTGGAACTGGAGGCCTGGGCCGGGCGCTAGTTCCCCGCCTCATCGCTCAGGATTATCGGCTCGGAATCACATATCTCATCCCGGAGGAGGCCGAGGCGCTTGAGGCGCAATTGGCGCCCGACCCCGAACAGGTATTCCTGCGCAGGGTTGACTCATCCGACCCGGATGCCCTCAAAGCGTTCGTCGACGATTGCGCCGCCCGCTTCGAGACGATCGACGCCCTGGTGGCACTGGTGGGCGGCTGGGCAGGCGGCACCGACGTCGAGGACACCGACGATGTTCGCTTTGAGCGCATGCTCGATCTCAACTTGCGCTCGGCCTTCTACGCGGTGAGGGCGGTCCTTCCGCTGCTGCGCCAAAACGGGACGGGACGAGTAATCACCGTCGGCAGCCGGGCCGCGATTGACAACCCGACCGGACAGGCGGCCTTCAACATCGCCAAAGCCGGCGTGGTGAGCCTCACCAAGTCACTGGCCAACGAGCTGCGCGGCACCGCCATCACCGCCAACGCCCTGCTGCCGTCTGTGATCGACACCGAAGCGACTCGCCAGGCCATGCCCTACGCCGACTACGTCGACTGGCCGACGCCAGACGAGATCGCGTCTGTAATTGAGTTCATGCTGTCCGACGAGGCCGCAGTGATGAACGGCGCAACCGTGCCCGTGTACGGGAACACATAGGTCGGCCATCGGCCATCGGCCATCAGCTATGGCTATCAGCCAGCGCTAAGGGCTCCTCTGCGGTTTCGTGTCATCGGAAAGCGACGAGAGCAAATTGGATCACGGCCAGTACCAGGTTCCCCGCGGTGCCTCCCGGACTGCTGAAGAGGGCAACGACGCAGGCGAACACACCGCCCACCAGCAGCGCAGGTTTGACCAAGTCACCGCGGGTGAGGATCGCGATCGCCACCGTTGCTTGGAAGACGATCAGGAGAACGGTGAAGAGTGTGCCGTTGGGAATCACCACCCTGCGGATGAACCACTCGGCTGGGCTCAACCAGGCACCGTCTGCGAAATCGCCGTACAACTCAGCGGTGTGGCGCAGCGTGTACACGCTGTTGAACACAGCGCCGACGGCGTAGAGCGCTCCGACGGCGATCTCCAATACTGATCTCAGCACCTCAACCCCTCCCTCTCCAGTTCAGATGTAAAGGTGGATGTCGGCGCTCTCCATGACCGACATGAACGTCAGGTACTCGACGATGGGAAGGTCATCGAAGATCAGGTCGGTTGGTTCAACCTTGAAGTGCTGCATAGAACCCCCACAAACGTAGATATGGGCTCCAAGACTGCGGAGTTGCCCGAGCTTGTCCTGGGCGGGGATGTGTCCCGACCTGATCATGTCAGAGGCCGCGAACCGGCTGAAGGGACGAGCCCATCCCTTGAGCCTGGGTCGGAATCCCTTGGCCAGTACTCGAACTGCCGGCCCCTGGAAGTACAGATGAACGTCGATGCCCTCGAGGGCCGCGGCCAGGGCGAAGGCCAATGGCGAGAGCAGCTCCTCGAGCCCATGGTTGGAGATGACCATGGACAACCTGGTGTCTTTCTTCCTGGCAGTTCGCTTCTCGATCAGAAACCGGAAACCGGTCCCAATCTTCTCTGATGAGAGCAGTACCTGTCCAGTTGCCTCACACCACGCCGCGACGTCATGCTTGAACGGTTCGAAGTCGTCGGTGAGCAGCTCCAACACTTCCCCGTTGTTCATCGTCTCCAATTGGGCAACCACGTCGAACACCACGAAAGTAGTGATGGTCTTGCCCGTGCGATCCAGGGACTTCCGTGCCGTGACGGTCTCCATGGGGACCTCCCTCCTTGACCCCTCGTGGTCATGTGATCAGAACCCCGTTCCGCCAACCAGGGCCACTTGGCCCAATCCATGTTTGGCGCGAAAGTTGCTAAGCGTTGCCCCCGTTGCCCCCCTACCCCTGACCCTTCGGGTCAGCGGTACCTTCCCCCCGAAGGG
>JBPCTX010000349.1:0-5999 GCA_051011455.1 Acidimicrobiia bacterium
ACTGGTGACTGGTGACTGGTGACTGGCAGCTGGTAAGTGGACTAGCTTTCGACTACATCACAATCTGGAGGATCAATGGCTAATCATGAGGAGCTTCTGGCTCGCCACAGGGAAGTGCTGCCGTCCTGGCTCGCCCTCTACTACGACCAGCCGATTTCTCTGGTGCGGGGCGACGGGCGCCGGGTCTGGGATGCGGAAGGGAAGGAGTATCTCGACTTCTTCGGCGGGATCCTCACCACGATGACCGGCTACAACATCCCCGAGGTCACCGAAGCAGTCCAGCAGCAAGCGGCCCGCATCCTGCACAGCTCCACCCTGTACCTGATCGAGGCTCAGATCGAGCTGGCCGAGAAGATCGCCGGGCTGTCGGGTATCCCCGACGCCAAGGTGTTCTTCACCAACTCGGGCACAGAAGCCAACGACGCCGCCATGATGCTCACGACCATCAACCGTCAGTCCAATCAGATCCTGGCCCTTCGTAACAGCTACCACGGCCGCTCCTTCGCGGCGGTGTCGCTCACCGGCAATCGGTCCTGGTCCCCGACTGCCCTCAGCCCCCTGGCCGTTGTTTACGTTCACAATGGCTACAAGTACCGCAGCCCGTTCGGGCATCTCCCCGACGACGAGTTCATCGCTGCTTGCGTGGCCGACTTGCGTGACATGATCGATGTGGCCACCTCTGGCGACGTGGCGGCGATGATCGCCGAGCCGATCCAGGGCGTCGGCGGGTTCACGACACCACCCGACGGGTTCTTCGGCGCTTTCAAGGAGGTGCTCGACGAGTACGGCATCCTCTACATCTCCGACGAGGTGCAAACCGGGTGGGGCCGCACCGGCGAGAACTTCTGGGGCTACCAGGCTCATGACCTGACGCCGGATGTCATCACGTTTGCCAAGGGGGTGGGCAACGGTCTGGCGATGGGCGGGGTGATCGCCCGCGCCGACGTCATGGACAGCATCAAGGCCAACTCCATCTCCACCTTCGGCGGCAACCCGTTGGCCACAGCCGGCGCCCTCGCCAACATCGACTACCTGATCGAGCACGATCTCCAAACCAACTCGCTCAAGGTGGGGAATCAACTCAAGTCCCGTCTCGATCACCTGGCTGATGAGGAGGGTTCCATCGTCGGTGACGTGCGGGGCAAAGGACTCCAGATTGGGGTCGAGCTCGTCAAGCCCGGCACCAAAGACCCGGATCCGGCCATTACCACCCGGATCATGGAGAACGCCAAAGACAATGGCTTGCTGGTCGGGAAGGGTGGGTTGTTCGGCAACGTGCTTCGGATTGCCCCGCCGCTCTCCCTCACCGAAGAGGAAGCCGACGAGGGCTTCGAGATGCTCGAGAAAGCGATCGAAGACGCCGGCTAGCCGGTCCGATCATCAACCCGGTGCGGAATTCCGGGCCGCGCGGCCCTTCTGCGGGCGGCTCGGGCCTTTCGGCGGCCCACATGCACGTTTCGATGACGTAGAGTCCATGACATGGTGACCTGAGGAGGAGCCGAAACCATGCTTTCAAAACGATTGGTGCAGATGCTTGGCCTGTTGCTGGCGTTTGCGCTTGTGGCCGCCGCCTGCGGTGGCGACGACAGTAGCGACACGACTGCGACAACGGCCGGAGGTGGTACCGACACAACGGCGACCACAGCCGGAGGAACCCCCGACGACTTCAAGCTCGGGATCATCCTGGTAGGCCCCGGAAACGACCGCGGCTACAGCCAGGCCCATCTCGAAGGCGCCGAGTACGCCGTTGAGCAACTCGGTCTGAGCGTCGAGGACAACCTCGAGGTGTTCGAGTTCGCCAACACCACCGATACCCCAGGGCTCTCCCTACCGGGCGTAGCCGCCGACATGGTCGACCTCGGCGTCGACCTGATCATCTTCAACTCCGATGACATGCGCGACGGTGCCTTCGAGGCTGCCGAGCAGTTGCCTGATGTTCCGATGATCTGGGCGTCAGGCGACAGTGCCTGGTCTGACGGCAAGGAATATCGGCCCGACCTGACGAACCTCGGCAATATCTGGGCTCAGATGACCTACGGCAAAGCGATTGCCGGTTGTGCGGCCGCGCTCACAACCCAGACCGGCAAGCTCGCCTATCTGGGTCCGCTGACCAACGACGAGACCCGGCGCCTGGTCAACTCGGCCTACCAGGGAGCAGAGTATTGCTGGGAGAACTACCGGGGCGAGAGTCCGGGGTCCCTCGAGTTTGAAGTCACCTACATTGGCTTCTGGTTCGAGATTCCTGGCGTGACGCTGGATCCGGTTCTGGTCGTCAATGACTTCATCGACGGTGGCGCCGACGTCACCCTGTCCGGTATCGATGCCAACGTCGCTCTGATCCGGACCGGCCAGCGGGCCGACGCAGGTGAGGATCTCTGGGCAGTGCCCTACGACTTCGTAGGTTCTTGTGATGAGGCTCCGGACATCTGCCTGGGCGTTCCCTTCTTCAACTGGGGACCGGCCTATTTGGAGTCGGCGCAGTCGGTCATCGACGGCACCTTCACGGCCGACTGGCAGTGGATTGAGCCCTACTGGGACGACATCAACGATCCTCACAACAGCGTCGTCGGTTTCTTCCAGGGCAACGGTCTGACCGCCGACAACGCGGCCTCTGTCGATGAATACATCGGAGGGCTTGCCGATGGATCCATTGAGCTGTTCGAGGGACCGCTCAACTGGCAAGACGGCACCTCGTGGTTGGGCGATGGCGAAGTAGCCACCGACTTCCAGATCTGGTACTCGGAACAGTGCCTCGAGGGAATCGAAGGTATCTGCTCGGTCAACGTGTTTGGCTAGGACATACCAGCAAGTGAGATGAGAGGGGAGGGCAATGCCCTCCCCTCTCGCTGTTTCGGTTCGACACTCTTGATGCCAGTTCTCTAGATTGCAGAGGAATGAGTCTCGAGCTGCGGAACATCCACAAGCACTTCGGCCCGGTCCGCGCTAACGACGGGATCAGCATCACGGTCGAGACTGGAACGCTCCACGGCCTTCTCGGCGAGAACGGTGCCGGAAAGTCCACTTTGATGAAGGTGCTCTCGGGGTTCCACTCGGCCGACTCGGGCGAGATCGTGCTCGACGGCAAGACCATCAAACTGGCCTCACCGGTCGATGCGATCGGAGCCGGGATCGGGATGCTTCATCAAGACCCGCTGGTGTTCTTGCCTTTCAGTGTCATCGACAACTTCGTTCTCGGCAGCCCGGGGGAGCAGCGACTGGACCGGGGGGCTGCCGCCGCCGAGCTCAATGAGCTGTGCGAGCGGTACGGCTTCAACTTCGACCCCAACACCCCGGCCCGCCTACTGACCGTCGGTGAGCGCCAGCAACTGGAGATCATCCGCTTGCTGTGGCTGGGTGCCCGGGTTCTGATCCTCGATGAGCCCACCACCGGAATCTCGGCCGATCAACGCGCCAAGCTGTTCGAGACGCTCAAGGCGTTGGCTCAGGAGGGGATGAGCGTCATCTTCGTGTCCCACAAGCTCGAAGAGGTGGCCGATCTGTGCGAACGGGTGACGGTCATGACCCGCGGCAAGGTAGTCGGCGAGGCCGAGCTGCCGGTTCCACCTGAGCAGCTGGTTGAGATGATGTTCGGCCAGGTAATCGAAATCCGCGATCGGAGTGAGGTCCCATTGGGAGTACCGCACTTGTCGCTCGATTCGGTACGGACTGCCTCCGGGCTATTGAGTGAAGATCCGATCTCGCTGGACGTCAAGGCCGGGGAGGTAATAGGGATCGCCGGCATGGAGGGCAGCGGCCAGGACACGTTCCTCCGGATCTGCAGCGGCATGCGTTCTCCCAAGGAAGGCTCAGTCGCAATCGCTGGTGAGGACATGAAGGGTCGGCACTACCGCGACTTCCTGGCGGCGGACGTCAAGTACCTGCCGGCGGGACGTCTGGAAGAGGGCCTGATCGAGGGCCTCACCATCACCGAGCACTTCGTGCTGGCCGGGGAGGACTCCAGCTTCTTCATCGATTGGGGCGCCGCTCGCAAGCGAGCCGAGGAGCAGGTTGAGCACTACACCATCAAGGGAACCGAAGCCTCCACCGCCGAGTCTCTCTCCGGAGGAAATCAGCAGCGTGTGCTGCTGGCCATGCTGCCGGATGAGTTGTCCGTCCTGCTGATGGAGCATCCCACCCGTGGCCTCGACATCGAGTCGGCCGACTGGGTGTGGGAGCAGTTGCTGGCTCGACGCGAGCAGGGGACCTCGATCTTGTTTGCATCTGCCGACCTGGACGAGCTGCTCCGTTACAGCGATCGCATTCTCGTGTTCTTCTCGGGACGCATCATTGGCGAATTGGACGCGTCGGCCACCAACGTGGACGAGATCGGATTGCTGATCGGCGGCCGCAGCTCGGGCGCACAGGGAGCGGACGTATGAGCCGCGCCAACTCGGTTCTGCTGCCGATTCTGGTTGTGGTGGTGTCTGTGGTCGCGCTGCTGTTGTTGGCCGGGACCAACCCGTGGGATCCGCTGAAGATCATCATCGAGGGGTCGATCGGATGGCCGCCGTTTGAGGAGGGCTCAGCCCGCAAGGTCGGCGACACCTTCATGGTCTGGGTCCCGATTGCCCTGGCGTCGGCGGGGTTGATCGTCACTTTCAACGCCGGCATGTGGAACATCGGCATCGAAGGCCAGGTCATCATGGGCGCAATCGCAGCTGCCTGGGTGGCCCGTGAGGTGTCGGTCTCCCGGCCCCTCCTCGTCTTCCTCACCATCCTGGCCGGAGCCATTGGGGGCATGCTGTGGGGCCTCCTGGTCGGCGTTTTACGAACCTCCGGTGGAGTAAACGAGATCTTTGGCGGCCTGGGCCTCAACTTCGTTGCGCTCTCGCTGACGACGTACTTGATCATTGGGCCATGGGCGAGGTCGGGAGTTGCCTCTACCAGCGGCACCGATCCTTTCCCGGAGGACGCCTGGCTGCCCGCCATGGAAGGGACGAAGCTGTCTCCGCTGGCGGTGGGAATCGCGCTGGCGGCGCTCATTGGAGTCTGGCTTCTGTTCCGCGGCACGCTCTATGGACTCAAGTTGAAGGCAGTCGGTCGCAACCGCCCGAGTTCGTTCCTGCTCGGCATTCCCACTAATCGATACCTGCTCGGCGCCTTCATGATCTGTGGCGCACTGGCCGGAATCGGCGGGACCTCACAGTCACTGGGACTTCACCACAAACTGATTCCTGCCATATCCGGCAACTTCGGATACCTCGCGATCCTCGTGGTGCTGCTGGCCCGGTTCCGCCCGTTCCTGGTGATCCCGATTTCCTTCTTCTTCGCCATGATTGCGGTGGGTAGCCCGAGTCTGCAGCTGCGAGTGGATGTCAACCCGACGCTGGGTGGTGTGCTGCAGGGCGTTCTGGTGCTCTCGGCCATGTTCGGTTTGGGCTGGGCCGGCTATCGAGCGCTGCGGGAAGCATCGTCGGCGGGAGCTGAGAGCGGATGAGTGGCTTGATCAACGCGTTGGTCGATATGTTCGACACGGCAACCATCGCCTCCATCGTGGCGGGTGCCTCGGCTCTGATGTTCGCCACTATGGGCGAGACCATCAGCGAGAAGGCTGGAGTCATCAACCTTTCGGTGGACGGCAGCATGATGCTGGCGGCTCTGGCCGGATTCGTCCTCGCCTACGAGACCGGGACCGTGTGGTTCGGGTTTCCGGCTGCTGCTGCGGTCGGAGCGGCGATTGCCTTGCTGGTGGCCTTTGGCAGCATCAAGTTGAGCCTCAACCAGGTGGCGGTGGGGTTCGTCCTGTTTGCCCTCTGTACTGAGTTGAGCCGGTTCCTGGGCCAGTCGTACGTTGGTAACCCGCCGGTGGGCGTGCCGGCCTGGGGCATTCCGGGCTTGAGTTCGATTCCCTTCTTCGGACCGGTGATGTTCGACCACAACCTCGTCGTCTACCTCGCGTACATCACGGTGATCGTGACGTACTTGTTCATGTATCGGACTCGGAAAGGGTTGGAGCTGCAGGGCATCGGTGAGCGTCCTGAAGCCGCCCATTCCCGTGG
>JBPCTX010000350.1:0-2672 GCA_051011455.1 Acidimicrobiia bacterium
CATCGCCGCACTGCAGATCAACGGGCGCGCCAACTTCGCCGAACTGGCGACCGGAATCGAGCTGAGCCAGGCCGCCATCCGCCTGCGCGTCAACCGATTGCTGAAGTCGGGCGTACTCGAGATCGTCGCCATCACGGACCCCCTCAGCATCGGGTTCACGGTCCAGGCCATGGTGGGTCTGACCGTGGACGGCGACATCGAAGCCCTCAGCGAGGAAATCGGAGCCCGCGAGTACGCGGTCTATGTGGTGCTAACCGCCGGTCGATTCGACCTGCTGGTCGAGGTGCTGTGCGCCGACAACGACCACCTGCTGGAAGTGATGAGCGATCTGCGGGCCCTCGCCGGGGTCTCCTCCGTTGAGGCTCACACCTACCTGAGGTTGACCAAGCAGACCTACGCCTGGGGCATCCCACCGCAACGTGCGGCGAAGGCAACCCTGGCCGACTAGGACGGGAGCAGGACAGTCCGGGGCGAGATCAGGCTCTGGCGTCGAGTGGCACAAACACCCGGTCGCCAACTCGCACCGTTATCCGAGTGTGCGATGGGTCGAGCACCAACAGGAAACCTCGCCGGCCGTTGCCGAGGAACCTGAGGACCTCGCCCTGGCGACGGCCCGACAGCTCACCATCGGGCTGCTCCAGGCAGAACCGGCTGAACTCGACACAGGGGGAGGCGAAGCTGAGCAGCTCGAACCCGGCCATCTCCCCGGAGCCCTGGTTCTCGATCAGCAGGGTCTTGTCGAGATCCTCCGGCCAAACCTCGTCCGGGAAGTCGATGATGATGTTTTCGCCGGCCACACCGTCCACCATGTGGGTTCCAAACTCGGCACGCATCGCCCGATAGTGGGCGGTGAAGCCGATCGACACCAGATCATCATCGTCATAGGCCTTCCCGGGATGATCGAGGTGATGAATGTCGAGCACCCGCTCCCCTCCCGGCAGCTCGGACTCAATCCCCCGCGGAGTGATCTCCAATTGGTCCACCTCGACCCGGCGGTCAGCTTCGTAGACCGATCCGGTCGAGAATGACTCCGGGGCATCGACGATTAGTCCCTGCGGCTGGAGCTGGACCAGGCTCACTCGTCCGAAAGCTCGCAGATGATCAGAGTCAACGTTCATCGGCTCGAGCTTACGGCTTCTGAGCTCGCGGGCCGCGTCGACCGACAACTACAGTTCGAGAGCCGGGACCGAGTCTCCGACCCGAGCCGCCGACCTCCGTTTTCTAGCTCCGAAGGGATCCAAGCAATGCGTTCCAACGTCATTCGAATGGTCGAGGAGGACATCCACAACCCCAATCACGGCCCGGCTCGGGCCGATGGAGCCTTTGACGGCGAACCCGTCGAAGCGGCTCATGAGTACTACTCAGAGCGTGGCAGAACGAGCGGCGTGTGGGAATGCTCCCCGGGACGCATGCGGGAGGAGGATCACGCCGAGGACGAGTTCTGCACCATTCTCTCCGGCAAGGTGGGCCTGATTGACCATGCCGACCAGAGCGAGGAGATCTTCACCGCCGGCGACAGCTTCTTCTTGCCAAAGGGCAGCAGCCTGACCTGGGTGGTGTACGAAACGGTCCGCAAGTTCTACATGACCGCCAACTAGAGCTGCGGGAGCGAACCGGCGTTCCGGTCGTGATCGCCCCGCCCATCAGCGGGTAGCGATCAGGCTCCAGCTACTTCCGGGATTCGTTCCATGGCGGCGGCCACCTTGTCGGCCGGGTACTCATAGTCGGTGAGGGCGCCGTCCAGGTAAGCCTCATAGGACCGCAAGTCGAAATGACCGTGTCCGCACAGAGCCGTAAGGATGGTCTTCTTCTCACCAGATTCGCGGCAGCGGATCGCCTCGCGGATCATCGAAGCGATGGCGTGGGTCGGCTCGGGTGCCGGAACGATTCCCTCCGTCCTGGCGAACTTGATCGCCCCGTCGAAGCACTCCGTCTGATGGATGGCTTCGGCCTCGAGCAGTCCAAGCTCGTAGATGTGCGAGACCAGAGGCGCCATCCCGTGATAGCGGAGCCCGCCGGCATGGATCGGATCGGGAATGAAATCGTGCCCGAGCGTGTGCATCTTGACCAGCGGCGTCATGCCGATGGTGTCGCCGAAGTCGTACCGGTACTCGCCCTTGGTAAGGCTGGGACAGGAGGCCGGCTCGACACAGCGGATGGTGGGGTCGATCTTGCCCGCCATCTTCTCGCGCAGGAATGGGAATGAGAGGCCACCAAAGTTGGAACCACCCCCGGTGCAGCCCACCAGCAGGTCGGGCATCTCACCCACCTTTTCCATCTGCTTGAGAGCCTCCTCCCCGATCACGGTCTGGTGCATCAACACGTGGTTCAGCACCGAGCCGAGGGCGTACTTGGCTTCGGGGTCGGGGGCAGCCCGCATCACCGCCTCGGAGATGGCGATGCCCAAGCTCCCGGGGGAATCCGGGTCCAGCGCCAGGATCTGGCGGCCGGCCTCGGTGACTTCAGAGGGGCTGGGGTGCACCGTTGCGCCCCAGATCTTCATCATCGTCTTGCGGTCCGGCTTCTGGTCATAAGAAGCCCTCACCTGCCACACCTCACACTCAAGCCCGAACTGGGCGCACGCAAAAGCGAGGGCGGAGCCCCACTGGCCGGCACCGGTTTCGGTGGTCAGCTTCTTGACCCCCTGTTTGGCGTTGTAGTAGGCCTGTGGG
>JBPCTX010000351.1:0-9027 GCA_051011455.1 Acidimicrobiia bacterium
ATGTCGGACAACATCTGGAGGAACTCGGGGACCTCAGGCACCTCGAGGTCGGCGATCTGCTTCTTCATCATCTTGGTGGCCATCGTCGCCATGCCCGGCATCGGCGCTATTGCCTGAGGGATTGGCATTGACGTGTTCCCGACCGGCGTAACCGACAGGTTGCCCATCTTCTTCTTGGTGATGACGTCCATCCCCCAGAAGGTGAAGAACAGGTGGGTGTCGATCCCCTCGGCGGCAGCGGCGTTGGCCATGATCAGGCTCGGGTAGGCCCCGTCCAGGGTTCCCTTGCTGACGATGATGCAGAGCTTTCTATCTGACTCAGTATCAAACTTGTCCATGGTTACTCCTTACACGCAGCCTTTTGGCTTGGGGACGCCGGACACGTAGCTCATCTTCTTGGCCGGCTTCTTGGGGAACAGCTGGAACAGCTGTTTGGTCGGGACGCCGGCTTCGGTGGAGACCCGCCGCAGCGTCGGGCTCTCGCCCTTGGCCTCGAAGTCGGTGCGGCAGAACTTAATGACCGTCCAATGGTCCTCGGTCAGCTCATCCACTCCAACGTGGCCCGCCAGTTCGGCGGCCATGTCCTCTTTCCAGGTCTTTGGATCGACGAAGAATCCTTCTTCGTCCACCTGGACGTCGGTCCCGGCGATTGTCTCGGTTGCCATGTTTCCTCCTATCAGGGATTGGCTAGCTAGTTGCTGGTGGTTTTGGTTCGTCGGCGCCCATCGTGCGGAGCATCCCGATCATGCGGGCCAGGCCACGTTTGACTTCGGGATCGCGCATCTGGCGGGCCAGTTGGAACAGGGACGCCGACTCGAACTCGGTCTCTTCCATCGAGTCGAACGTTCGACTCAACATGGTCATCACTTCTGGCTGGGTCATCTGCCTGACTGTGTCGAGGATGAGAACGATGTTCTCGCCGAGGGCCCGGATGTCGTCCTCGTCGTAGGTGGTGATCACCCGGTCCATCACGCCGAGGCCTTCTCTCACAAAGGTGAAGTAGCCCCGCTGCTCGAGGTCTGCCAGCCGCTCCGTGACGGTCACGAAGGCGTCCCCGGTCAGCGGCATGATGTCTTCGAACAGGCCGTGGGCGGCTTGCAGCTGGGCAAGGCCGGCGTCGAGCGTTTCGGCACTCTCCGCGAAGCGCTTGAGTAGCCGCACCATCTTCACCATGTCGAGGTCGGTTGTGGCGAGCTCCTCGGTCAAGGTTCCCATTGCCTGGGTGGCGATCGGGCTGAGGTCAGAGAGCAACTCGCTGATCATCTCCCGGCGCTGGGACTCCTGTCGGGCGTGGTCGGCCAGGAACTCGACATGCTCTGTGAGCCGGTCGAGTTTGGCTTCCAGCTCGGCCACCCGGTCGGTGTCGAGGGTCGTGGTCACACGCCCACCTCTTCCCGGATCTTGCCGGCCAGAGACATCTGTGCCTCGAGAGGAAGCTCGCGACCCGGCAGGAGCATGTTCCAGTAGGTCCACTTGAACATCATCTTGCCCCAGTGGTTGGCCTCGGTTTCCTTGAGCAGCGAGAACGGTCCGATGCCGGGCAATGGGTATTTGCCGGGGAGGGGCTCGGTCTCGTAGTTGAAGTCGATCAACAGACCCTTGCCGAAGCCAGACTCGATGAAGCAGTTGGCGTGCCCATCGAACTTCTCGGTCATGGGCCTTCCCTCGACGTGGTTGGGGAAGTTCTCGGTGAACATCTCCACTGCGAAGTGGGCAACCGACCCGGCCTTGGAGGTCGGGATGTCGGCGGCGTCGCCGATGGCGAAGATGTTGTCGTAGTCATTGGAAAGGAAGGTGTGCTTGTCGACCGGTACGTGGTTGAGCTCGTTGCCCAACCCGGACCGCTCGATGTAGTCCGAGCCCATGTTGATGGGAATTACGACCAGAAGGTCGTAGGGGATCTCCCGCTCGTCGTACGAAATGATGACCTTCCGCTCGGGATCAACCCGCTCGGGGTAGTAGTCGGTCTCGACTGCGATGTTCTTGCCCTCCAGCACTCCCGACAGGTGCTTGGCGGCCACCGGCTTGGTGAACGCTTCGGAGGTGACGGTCGAATACGTGATGTCGACCTTGTCGCGAATGCCCTGTTCGTGGAAGTACCAGTCGGCCAGGAAGTTGAACTCGAGGGGCGCCACGGGGCACTTGAACGGGAGCTCCATGACGCTGACAACCAGCTTGCCGCCCTCCCAGTCCTTGAAGGCTTCCCCCAACGCGACGGCACCGTCGACGGTGTAGAAGTCGTGGACGGTCTTGCGCCACTCATCGCCGATCAGGCCGGGCGTCATGTCGGGGCGGGGATGGGTCCCGGTGGCGATCACCAGCTGGTCGTAGTCCAGGACGTTCCCTCCGGCCAGGTGGACCTGGTTTGCCTCAGGATCGACCCGTTCGATCTCTGACACGACCAGGTCGACTCCGGACGGGATGAAGCGCTTCTTGGACTTGACGACGTCCTTCCTGGTGTACACCCCGAATGGGATGAACAAGAAGCCGGGCTGGTAGTAGTGGGTCTCGTCCTGATCAACGATCGTGATCTGCCAATCGTCACCGAGGACGGG
Source organism: Acidimicrobiia bacterium (assembly GCA_051011455.1). GTDB lineage: Bacteria > Actinomycetota > Acidimicrobiia > Spongiisociales > SHLN01 > SHLN01. The sequence goes on from JBPCTX010000351.1 coordinate 2,556, forward strand.
ACGGAGCTTGTTCACGACCATCGTTCCGGCGGTGCCGGCGCCGAGGACGACGAGTTTCTTCACTAGGCACTCCTTTGGTTGGTTGAGCCCGCCAGCGATGCGATGGTGTCGAGTCGATCGACAAGTCGCGAGCGCTCACGGGCGATACGGGAGAACAGATTGCTGATGCGGGGAAGGTATTCGAGGACCCAGGCCTGGTGGCTGCGGTCCAGGTAGAACACCTCGTCGATGTGGTCGGCCAGCGCGTCGGCTCCGACTCCCAGCGAGGCGGCGATGCCCCGGACCTGGTCGGCGCTGGGCGGCCACTCGGCAGGGGCAACTCCGCCCATGATGACCATGCCTTTCACCTCGGGGCCGACCCGGATGAACCCCCGGGCGCATTCAAAGCCCAGGGGGGTGGGCCGGAAGCGCGGGAGTCGATCCGGATCGGCGCCAAGCTCGCGCCAGGTGTCGGCGCACATCGGGTGAGTGGTCGGGGCGTCGTGTACGAAGCGAAAGAGCCCGCAGGGATTGGCAGGCTCGATGAGGGGCCGGCCCTCGAGGTCGGTGACCAGCACCATGACTCCGAAGATGCTGCCGATCAGGTCGGACAGCGGTTTGGCAACGCCCGGCAGCAGCATGTCGGCCAGGTCGCCAACGGCCGCCTCTTCCGGAAGGGGAGCGGGTGTGGCTTCTCCACCGGCCAGCCAGGTCTCAATCTCCTGGGCCGGGAAACGCCATTGTCTCCCAACCTTGATGGCAGGGAGGCGGCCGTCTTCGGCCATCCGATAGATGGTCGAGCGGTCGACGTTGATGAGTTCCTGGAGGTCCTTGGTCGTCAGCATGGAGGTCATGAGCGATCTCGACTGGCTGCGGCTGGTGCCTCTTTGTGCATCTTCTGCATGTTCTGAGTATCGGTCTGCTGCACAAGCGGCCACTAGGGCCAAAAGTCCCACATTGTGAAAACCTTCACGATGTTGCGATTCACATTTCTCCGCAGGGTCATGTGTGGCGCGTGGCAGGGGCGGAGAAATGTGAGTGCTGCCGCCGGGACTCAAGGGGTGGGACGACCGGCGCCGCCGGCGCCGAGCCCATCGAAACCACGACGACGCAAGCAAGCTTCGCTGTTCGCTGTTCGCTGTTCGCTGTTCCTTCTTCCCCGCCCTTGAGGGCGGGGTGGCTCCGCCGCAGGCGGAGACGGGGTGGGGGAGGCGGTTGACCTCCAATCGGGGCCGAAGGTGGATAACAACAACCTGGCGAACGCCAAGGAATCTGTTTGCTGTCCGCTGTCCGCTGTCCGCTGTCCGCTGTCCGCTGTTTGCTGTCCGCTGATTGCTGAAAGCCGACAGCTGATAGCCGATGGCCGGCTCTACCGCACCCTCAGCAGTGTTGTTCCGTCTCCGATTGGGACCATCACCGTGTCCACCCGCTCGTCGTCGCGGACCAGTCGGTTGAACTCGTCGATGGCGATCGAGGCCTCGTCGGTGGGATCGAGCACCCTCCCGGACCGTAGGACGTTGTCGGCGAGGATCACTCCGCCGGGGCGGACGAGCCTCAAGAGTTCCTCGAAGTAGACGGCGTAGCTGCCTTTGTCGGCATCTACGAAGGCCAGGTCATAGGCAGGCTCGGCCGGCAGGTTGCGGAGTGTCTGGATGGCAGGGGCGATTTCGAGCGTGATGCGGTCGGCGACGCCGGCCCGGTCCCAGTACCGCTTTGCCACGTCCGTCCACTCCTCACTCACATCGCAGCAGAGCAGGTGGCCATCTTCAGGAAGGCCCCGGGCAATGCACAGCGCCGAATAGCCGGTGAAGACCCCGATCTCGATGGCTCGAGTCGCCCCCAACATTCGCGTCAGCCAGGTGATGAACGCTCCCTGCTCGGGGGCGATTTGCATGCCGGCCACCCGGCCCAGCCGGTCCGTCGCGTCGATCAGGTCCTGGAGGATCTCGTCGGGGGGATTGCCGTGTGCGACCAGATAGGTCGCCAGTTCGGGATCAAGTCCAATGCTTGCTCGTGACATCGGGCAGCTATCCGAGACTCGGGCGGCGATCCCACCACGGCTGGGCTGCTTCTAGTTGTCCGGCCAGTCCCAGGAGGGTCTCTTCGGCGCCAAAGCGGCCGAGGAAGTGTGACCCGATCGGAAGGCCGGCGCTGTTCCAGTGGAGGGGGACGGTCATGGCCGGGAACCCCGAGAAGTTGGCAAGGGGCGTGAAACTCACGTACTCAACCAACTGATCGATGAGCTCATCGAGGGGGATGTTCTGGTCGATCTCGCCGGTCTTGACGGGTGGGGTTCCCAGCACCGGCGATAGAAACAGGTCGTAGTGCTCCAGGAAGTCGGCTACTTCGTATGTGATTGCCTGCAGGTCGCCATAGGCCAGTGATAGCTCGCCGGATCGGGTGCTGTGAGCTCGCTTGGCAAGGGCCCAGGTGAAGGGCTCGAAGGCCGGGTTGCCCGACTTGCGGCTGTCGAGGCGGGCGATCAGCCGCATCGCCCGCCAATCGCCCAGCTTGCGGAGCATGCGGCCCGCCCGCTGCTGGTTGGCTTCACCCAATATCAACTGAAACACGCTGGCCGGCACTGCCTCCCACAGCAGCAGGAAGGCTGCGGCCATCTGCTCACCGTCCACCGCCGGCCGGTCCTCAACCACCTCATGACCCATCTCCTCCAAGAGGCGGGCCGTTGCCAGCACAGCTTCGGCCACGTCGGTGTGGACCCGTTGTCCGTGGAAGTTGTGGATGCTGTAGGCAATTCGGAGCCGCTCGGGATGGCGCCGGGCCGCCTCTGCGAATGAACCGGACGGCGAGGGGGCGTGCCACCGGTCGCCGTGCACTGCACCATGGACGGCGTCGAGCAGATTGGCGCTGTCCCGGACGCTCCGGCTGACACACAAGCCAACCGGCAGGCCATCCGGTCCCGACAGAGGACGTTGCGGGGTACGGCCCCTAGTGGGCTTCAGGCCGAAAAGGCCACAAGCAGAGGCGGGGATGCGGATGGACCCTCCGCCGTCGCTGGCGTGCGCCATCGGCACCATGCCGGCGGCCACCGCGGCCGCCGCCCCGCCACTCGAGCCCCCGGGGGAGTGAGTCGGGCTCCAGGGGTTGGCAGTTGGTCCGTACAGGACGGGCTCGGTGGAGGGGAGGAGTCCGAACTCAGGCGTGTTAGTGCGACCGAGGCTGATGAGGCCGGCGGACCGGAACCGCTCGATCAGCGCCGAAGTGACGTCGGTCTGATAGTCGCGGAAGAAGACCGACCCGAAGGCCACCTTCTCTCCATCCTCAAAGGCCAGGTCTTTGATCAGGAATGGCACGCCCGAGAACGGCCCCTCGGGAATCGGCCCATCCCCCTGGCGGCGGGCTTCCTCGAAACGCCGGCGGATTACGGCGTTGACCATCGGATTGCGAGCCTCGATGCGCTGGATGGCGGCCTCGATCAGCTCCCGGGGGTGGACTTCCTTGCGGGCAACGAAGTCGGCCAGTCCGGTTGCGTCGTGGGCCTCGTATTCGGCGAATGGTTCAAAGCTCGGCACAGCCCGAGCCTAGGTGCTGTTGCGGCCTGCTTCTGCGGCTAGGCCCCGGCCGTCCTGGCCTTGTTCCACTTGCGGATCCTGGGCAGGTTCCATCTGATTACCCCGGTCCAGAACACAAAACTCACGATCCCGAACTTATACAGGTTGTTGACACCGTCCGACCAACCATCGCTCGGCATCAAGAAGAAGTAGTAGCTAATGCTCAGGCCTCCCAGGAAGTGCACCCAGCGCAGGATCTTGTTCCAGTTCTTCATTACCAGGACCTCCCCATCTCAGTTGAGCAACGCTACCCGAGGCGGCGGAGTGATGCCCGAACGAACCCGTCAGCGAGCCTGGAGAGGCAGACCGGCCGCGGCCCAGGCGCGGAACCCTCCGTCCAGGTCGGCGGCTCTCACGAAGCCCATGCTGACCAGTTGAGCCGCCGCCAGGCTCGACGAGTAGCCGTCGTTGCAGACGAGGATCAGACTCGCATCCCGGTCCGTAAGCCGTTCGTCCCGATAGTCGGACCCGGGATCTACTCGCCAGGGCAGGACCGAGAGGGCAATAGGGATTGCGCCCGGGATCGAACCTTCGGCCTCCCGGTCGGTCCCGCATCGGAGGTCGATGATCGTTGCTCCCGACGCCTGTGCCTCCCGGGCGGCCGTGGGCGTGAACCGTTGGATCTGGCTGCGAGCGGCCGTCAACAGGTCATCGGCCGAAAGGAACTCCGTCATGGCGAAAGCATACGAGTCCTCCCGGGCGGGTGTCCGGCGGCGGTGCCTAAAGTGGGGAAAACTGTGCTAACTGAGGAGGCCATGGCGTGGAACCTGATCGGATCCGCAATGTTGTACTAGTCGGTCACAGCGGGTCCGGGAAGACCTCAATTGCCGAAGCGCTCATGTACGCAGCCGGCCTAACCACCCGGCTCGGCAATGTGACCGACGGAAACACCGTTACCGACTACGAGCCTGAGGAGATCGACCGCCAGAGTTCGATCAGCCTGGCCGTCGCCCCCATCGCTTGGCACGGCTACAAGATCAACGTGATCGACACACCCGGCTACTCGGACTTCATCGGTGAAGTCCGCTCGGCGTTGCGGGCCGCCGACCTGGCGCTCTTCGTGGTGTCCGGGACCGACGGTGTCGAAGTCCAGACCGAGGTGATCTGGAAGCTGGCCGAGGAAGAGGGGATCGCCCGGGCGTTCTTCATCAACAAGCTGGACCGGGAGCGCTCCAGCTACACCCGGGTGCTGGCCGAACTCAAGGAAGCGTTCGGGACCGGCGTGGCTCCGGTCGAGATGCCGGTCGGCTCGGAAGCCGATCTGCGGGGAGTCGCCGGGATCGTGTCCGAGCACGCCTTCATGTACGAGCCGGGGAAGTGGCAGGGCACTGAGGTCGACGTGCCCGAGGAGATCCGGGACGAGATCGAGGAGGTGCATACCTCTCTGATCGAGGCGGTTGTCGAGAACGACGAAGAGCTACTGGAGGCTTACTTCGACGGGACGATGCCAACTCAGGACCAGCTGGTCGAGGGTCTTCGCCACGGCATTGCCGACCGATCGATCTATCCAGTCTTGTGTGGGTCTGCAACCACCCTGGTCGGCATCGACCGGCTGGCCGATCTCATCATTCGTGACGGGCCCTCGCCGCTCGACCGCCCGATGCCCGAAATAGAGGGTGAAGACGAGTTCGCCACCAATCCGAACGGGCCGGTCGAGGCGTACGTTTTCAAGACCATCGGGGACCCGTACCTGGGTCGGATCTCTCTGTTCCGGCTCTTCTCGGGAACCATCAAGGCAGACATCGTGCTGGAGAACCCGCGTGTCCATGCCAATGGCAAGCTGCACAACTTGTTCTTCATGCATGGCAAGGACCATGACGACACCAATGAGGTCTCGTGCGGAGACATCGCGGCCGTCGCCAAGCTCGAGACGGTCTTGTCGGGCGACACATTGCGCGCTCCGGGATCCGACGTGCTGATCAAGCCGGTTTCTGCTCCCTCGCCCAACATGTGGCTGGCTGTAGAGCCGAAAACGCAGCACGATGAAGAGAAACTCTCAACCGCCCTGGCCAAGACGGTTGAGGAAGACTCGGCTCTGGAGTTGGAGCGGCGGGCCGCCACCAACCAGACGGTTCTGGCAGGCATGGGTGACATCCATCTGGAGATGGCGCTGGCCCGCATGGCACGCAAGTACGGCGTCGAGGTCACTACTCACGTCCCGCGAGTGCCATACCGGGAGTCGATCAAGGGCCGGGCCGATGTCGAGGGCAAGCACAAGAAGCAGTCGGGCGGGCGCGGCCAGTTCGGAGTGGCCTTCGTGAGGTTCGAGCCGCTTCCCGCCGGTGAGGATTATGAGTTCGTCGATGCCATCAAGGGAGGTTCGATCCCACGGGCGCTGATTCCGGCGGTCGATCGGGGAATCCAGCAGGCTCTCGCACGCGGCCTGGTTTCGGGATTCCCGGTGGTGGGGGTGCGAGCCACCGCCTACGACGGCAAGTTCCACTCCGTCGACTCGGACGAGATGTCATTTCGCATGGCCGGCATCCAGGCGGTGCGGGCCGCCGCCCCTAACCTGCAGCCGGTGCTGCTGGAACCGTACGTCACCCTGAAGGTGACGGCTCCCGAGACCTATATGGGTGACATCATCGGCGACCTCAACTCCAAGCGGGGCCGGGTGGGAGGAATGGACGCCCTGGGCCGCAACCGGGTTGTCACTGCCGATGTGCCACTGGGCGAAGTGCAGCGGTACACGATCGATCTACGTTCGATCACCGGCGGGCGGGGCTCCTTCGAGCTCGAGTACTCGCACTACGAAGAGATGCCACCCCAGGAAGCCCAAAAGGTCATCGCCGCCTACGAGGCGGAAAAAGACTGAGTTTCCATTCGATTTCTCCGCCGCGGCAAGGGGTTTCGCGCGGCGAGGGCGGAGAAGTCGAGTGCTGCCGCAGCAACCCGGTTCTTGGGACGGCCGGCGCCGCAGGCGC
>JBPCTX010000352.1:0-7045 GCA_051011455.1 Acidimicrobiia bacterium
GCCCAGCTTGCTGCGAAGCCGGCGGACGTGCACGGTGACGGTGGCGGGATCCTGCCAATCGGTGGAGGAGTCCCACACGTGGTCGAGCAGTTGAGCTCGTGAGAAGACCTGCCCGGGCTGTTGGGCCAGGAACGCGAGCAGGTCGAACTCTCGCCGGGTCAGGTCGACCGACGTCCCATCGACAGTCACCGTGCGAGAGCCGGGATCGACGGAAATCTCACCGGTGTTGACAGGCTGGCCACCGCCATTCCCAGCCCGGCGGAGAACGCTGCGGGCCCGGGCGGCCAGTTCACGAGGAGAGAACGGCTTGACGACATAATCGTCGGCTCCCAGTTCGAGCCCCCGCACCCGGTCGTCCTCGTCCCCGTTGGCAGTCAGCAGAATCACTGCTACCTCGTCGCTCTGGCGCCGGATTTCGGAGAGAACGTCCAGACCCCCGACCAGCGGGAGCATCACGTCGAGGACCACGAGGTCGGGGTGCCTCGAGGTCAGCTCTAGCAGCGCTTCAGCCCCGTCGGAGGCGGAGCGGACCGTGAACCCGTCACGTTCCAGGTAGCGGGTGACGACCTCGCGCACCATCGGTTCGTCATCAACTACCAGCACGTCGAGGGCGATTTGGGTTGTTGTCACATCTGTCTCCGCTTTGTTCTCCTAACGCAGAGAGCGTTCGGCAGGTTCCTGCGAACGCAATCGCCGGCAGCAGCCAGGTAGCTGCTGCCGGCGAAGCAGGCGTTGTCTAGGCGGGCGAGGCTGAGCCGTGACCGAGCAGCGGGCAAGAGAAGAAGGCGTCGCCCTCGTTCATGGTTCCGCTGTTGTCCATGTCGATCCACCAACGGCCGCCGCGGTAGCCGGGGTCGCCGGGGCCATACAAGGTTTTCAAGGAGCCGTCTGCCTGGGGCTTGAGCTCCTGGAACTTGCCCTTCATGGGCAGGCTGGGGCCAACGATCGAGTCGAACCAGAGGTGCTGGCTCTCGACGTAGACCGTGACTCTCACCCGGTCTCCGTCATCGTTGCGGGGTGGCGGTCCTCCGGCCAATGCCGGGGCAGCGCTCCCCAGGAACAGAGCCAGCGCCATGCCGACTGTTGCGATCTTCCTCATCTGTGCATTCCTCTCTGTAGATGCATTCCTGCCCGGCTTGAGCCCGTCGGCAGGTCGAAACCACAGTCCCCCAAGAAAGTGACACCCCCCACAACTGGTCATTAACAACCGAGAAACGATCCCGTTGCCCGTTGCCTGCTCTTCCTTCCCATGAGGGAAGGTGGCAGCGGCCGGCAGGGCCGATGACGGATGGGGGGAGACGGCAAGCCAACAAGCACCGGTCGAACCGGGGGTTCCAGGCCTCCCCCACCCCGTCCTCGCTTCGCTCGGCCACCCCGCCCTCCAAGGCGGGGAAGAGAAAGGAGCCTTGAGTCGGGCACCGGCGTAGGGAAGCACCGGACGGGCTTCGGGCCGGGTAACTGGTAGCTGGCACCGGGTAACCGTCTTTGGGCGCCGGGAAACGGGCAACTGGCAACGGGCTTCGGAATCGGCACCGGACAACCGGTCAGGGCGGCTACCGTTCTTTCGCTCATGATCCTTGCACGCGACCTCACGATTGAGGCAGGCATCCGGACACTGCTTTCGGGGGCCTCGCTCAACCTTCAGCCCGGCGACAAGGTCGGACTGGTGGGTCGTAACGGCGCGGGCAAAACCACCCTGATGAGAACTCTGGCCGGCGAGTTGAACCCGGCCGACGGCCATCTGGCCCGGTCCGGCGTTGTCGGCTATCTGTCACAGGAATCGGCACTTCCAGAACTCGACAATCCCGATCTAACTGCACTCGAGAGGGTCCTGACCGCGCGCGAGATCGGCGATCTCGAGGTGCAGATCGAAGAAGTGCGACGCAAGATGGCGGTCGAGGAAGGCGAAGCCCGCGATCGACTGATCCGTCGATTCGACCGACTCAACCTCGAATTCGAAACCAGGGGTGGTTTTGCCGCCATCGCCGAGGCCAAGAAGTTCGCAGCATCGGTCGGCATCGAGACTTCCGACCTCGACCAACCGGTGGCGACCATGTCCGGCGGTCAACGTCGTCGTGTCGAGCTGGCCCGCGTGCTGTTCCAAGAAACCGACACCCTGCTGCTCGATGAGCCGACCAACCACATCGACCTGGACGCCAAGGCCTGGTTGATGGACTGGCTGGCTCAGTACGCCGGTGGGCTGCTGGTCGTCAGTCACGACTTGCGCTTGCTCGACGAGTCGATCACGTCGGTCCTGGCGGTAGACGACGGCAAGCTGGAGCCGTATCGCGGCAACTACAGCTACTACCTGTCCGAAAGGGACCGCCGGCGCGAGCAGAGGATCCGCGAGCGCAAGCACCAGGACGAGAAGATCGCCCGCCTCGAAGAAGGCATCCGCCGTTTCAAGGGCACCACGGAGAAGATGGCCAAGCGGGCCCGCAGCTGGGAGACGAGGGTGGAGCGGATGCGCAGCGAGCTGACGGAGGTGAGCAAGCTGGGCAAGAACATCAGCGTCCGGTTCCCGATGCCAGAGCCCTCCGGCCGGATCCCGCTGGAAGGTTCGGGCCTCGGCAAGGCCTTCGGCGACAACGTGGTGTTCCTCGATGTCGACGTCTACGCCGAGCGGGGCCAGCGGATTCTGATAATGGGCCTGAACGGAGCCGGCAAGACCACTCTGCTGCGGATCCTGGCCGGCGTCGACGAACCCGACCTGGGGGAGGTTGAAGTGGGTCATAACGCCCGCCTGGGCTACTACGCCCAGGAGCATGAGCAGATCCACCGGGGCTCGACGGTCTTCGACCACGTGAAGGCGGTTTCGGCCGAGCCAGATCAGACCCTGCGGTCCGTTCTGGGCCACTTCCTGCTGGCCGACAAAGTGGATCAGGACGCCGGAACTCTTTCGGGTGGAGAGAAGACCAAGCTGGCCCTGTGCCAGGTCGTGCTGAGCGGCCCTAACGTGATGCTGCTCGACGAGCCGACCAACAATCTCGACCCCCAGGCCCAGAGCGCGTTGCTGGAGGCTCTCCACCACTATCCGGGGACCATCATCCTGGTCAGTCACGACACCGACTTTGTGGCCCAGTTGGAGATCGATCGAGCCATCCTGATGCCCGACGGCGCGTCGGCCTATTTCGACAAGAACATGCTCGATCTGGTGGCGTTGGCCTGACTTAACCGCTCTCGGCCAGGTAGCGGTGCACCAGCTGAATGGCGGTTGAGCCCTCCCCGACCGCGCCGGCCACTCGTCGGATCGATCCGTGGCGCACGTCGCCGGTGGCGAAGATGCCGGGGCTGGTGGTTTCCAGGTGGAACGGGTGGCGGGGGAGCGGCCACTGCTCGGGCAACTGATTGTCGGTCAGGACGTCCGGACCGGTGAGGATGTAGCCGTGCTCATCACACGCCACGCTCTCGTCGAGCCAGTCGTGGGTGGGTTCGGCACCGATGAAGATGAAGAGGAACGAGGAGGGCAGTGTCTGCTTCTGGCCGGTCTCGACCTGTTCGATCTCGATTGACTCCAGATGGTCCTCGCCGAGCGCCCGGATCACATGATGGAGTGGCAGCACTTCGATGTTCTCGGTGGCATCGATCTGGTCGATCAGGTACTGGCTCATGTGTGCCGACAGGTCGGGGCCCCGGATGATCATTGTGACCTTGGCCGCGAACTTGGCGAAGTACTTGGCCCCTTGCCCGGCTGAGTTGGCGGCGCCGACGACGTAGACATGCTGGCCTTCGGCTGCCAGGGCTTCGGTAGTGGCGGCACCGTAATACACGCCGGCCCCGGTCAGCCGGTCGAGGCCTTCGGCGGGGAGGTGTCGGTAGGCCACGCCGGTGGCAACGATCAGGCCGCGGCAGGTGACGCTGGAGCCGTCGGACAATTCGAGCACCTTGTAGCCGTCGGCCAGCGTCAACTTGGTGACCGCCACAGGGGTGAGGACTTCGGCTCCGAAGCGCCGCGCCTGGGTGAGGGCCCGTCTGGCCAGGTCGGCGCCGCTGACGCCGGTCGGAAACCCGAGGTAGTTCTCAATCCGGCTGCTGGTTCCGGCCTGACCGCCGGGAGCCTCCCGCTCGATCAGGACCGTTGATAGGCCCTCAGAAGCTCCGTACACCGCGGCGGCCAAGCCGGCTGGGCCGGCGCCGACGATCGCTACGTCGTAGTACTGGCGATCGGCGTGGACGTGCATGCCCAGGCTCTCGGCCAGCGCCTCGAGAGGTGGATCTTCCAGAGCGGTTCCGTCCGGGAGAAGCACGACCGGCAGGGCGGCGCTTTGCAGATTCTCGGCCTGGAGAACCATTCCTGCTTCCCGGCTGCGGTCCAGATCGAGCCAGCGGAAGGGGATCTGGTTGCGCCCCAGGAAGTCTTTGATGGCGTGGGCGTCCCGCGCCCACTGGTGGCCGACAACCCGCAGGGCCCGGGACGGGTGGGGATTCTCGTTGACCCAGTCGAACAGCATGTCGTCGATGGTGGGGTAGAGGCCGGTTTCGGGCGGATGCCACGGACGGTGAATCCACTGGGTGGCGCCGGTTGCTTCCAGGATCCCGGTGACGGCGTCGTCCTCTTCATAGCGAGTCAACAGCACTCGCTTGGCCCCGGGGTGCTGGTCGCCGAGCGTGGAGAAGAACTCCTGTGCCTCCATGTGACGCATTTCCTGGTCAATGATCAGGATGGCCACTTGCTCTCTGGTCTCGTGGAGATGCTCGAGCAGATCCAGCGCTGAATGCGCCGAGTGGGCGGTGAGGATCCGGTACAGGTCGGCGTAGCGAGCGGTCAGGTCCTCACGCAACTCGTGGAGGATGTCCGGGTCGTCTTCGAGAGCGAGGATCACTGGAAGGGCCGCCATACCGGCACTCTAACGCCGGAGGTAGTCTCGGCTGATGGAAGCCGAATGGCCCGAGGAGCTACCGGTCGCTCAGGTGCGGTTCGCCCGCCCAACCGACCAGCTGGAGGCTGTCGTCGCCTTCTATCGGGACGGACTGGGGCTTCCGGTGATCACGACTTTCGACCACCACGCCGGGTACTCCGGAGCGATATTGGGCTTGCCGGGCCGTGATTACCACCTGGAGTTCGTCTCTCACGAGGACGGCTCGCCGGGACCGGCTCCCAGCGAGGACAACCTGCTGGTGTTGTAACTGCCAGGGGCCGGGGACGTTGAAGCTGTCTCCGAACGATTGGCGAAACTGGGAGCCGAGCCCGTCGCCCCCGAGAACCCCTATTGGGAGGACCAGGGTGTCACATTCGCCGACCCGGATGGCTGGCGAGTGGTTCTCTACGAGGACCCCGGCTTCGGCTAGCGGTCAGTCCCGCTCGTAGTCCTCGTCGCTGACCTTCTCCGGCAGCCACTGCGTGGCGCCCCCGGTGGTGAGGGAGAGGTGCATCATGTAGCTGTTCTGGGAGGCACCGTGCCAATGCTTTTCACCGGCCGGCGAATACACGACATCCCCCGCTGAGACGTGCACGGTTTCACCGTCGTCCTTCTGGACCTTGCCGGCCCCGGAGGCGATGTACAGGACCTGGCCGTCGGGGTGAGTGTGCCAGTCGGTTCGGGAACCGGGCTCAAAGAGAACCCCGAGGGCGTTCAGCGACCGGTCGGGAGCCTGCGAGAGAGGACCGAACCTGACCCGTCCCGTGAAGTGCTCGTCCCCGGCATCGTCCCATTGGATGTTCTCGGCGGGCGTATGGTCCATGAGGTCCTCCTTGGCTTGACGCCGGAGGCTAACCGGCTGATCGTCCCCGGCCCCGGACGGGGAGCACTACCGCTCGTGTGAGAATGGGCTTGGAAGGGAGCTGTATGGCTGATGTTGCCGAGGTCTATCTGGATACCTATCGACGCTTTTCCGCCCTGGCCGGCGATCTGACGGCGGCGGAGCTGGCCTTGCCGGTCAAGGCCTGTCCGGGGTGGTCGGCCAAGGACACGGTCGGGCACGTCACCGGGGTTGCTGTTGGTCTGGTCGAGGGTGAGGCCGGTGTGGCGGGCTCAGACAGCACGGCCCGGCAGGTCGAGGAGCGCCGCTCGCGGTCAGTCGAGGACGTGCTGGAAGAGTGGGCGAGCGTCGTGGATGAGCTCACCACCCAGCTGCGGTCGGTCGGGTCGGGCCTGACCGCGGTTGGGATCGATGTCTGGACCCACGAGCAGGACGTCCGCAACTCGGTCTCACACCCGGGCGGTCGGGACGCTCCAGGGATGCTGCTCACCTTGAAGGCGGCGGTTTCGGCCGACCAGAAGATCCGGGCCGCCGGACTGCCGCCGATGCTGCTTATCACCGGGGAGAAGACCTGGTACCTGGGCGAGGGAGCCCGGGAGGGGGCCGATGTCATTCTCGACCTCGATCCCTACGAAGCGGCTCGCATGATGCTGGGCCGCCGCACCTACGAGGAGATGGCTGCGTACCCGTGGACGGGAGATCCCACTCCCTACCTCCCATTGCTTCACCAATTCACCGTGCCTGAGACCGCACTCGGCGAGTAGTGCTGCCGGCTGCGCTGCTCACAGCCGGTGCCGTCGGCTGGCTGCTGGTCGCGGAGAGAGCCTCGTCTTCGGCCCGATCCATAGCCAAGCCGCTGGCGTCGGCCGGATTCCTGGCAGTGGCCATTGCCGCAGGTGCGCTGGACACTTCCTTCGGGCGCTGGATGCTGGCCGCACTGGTTCTCTCGACGATCGGGGATGTGTTTCTGCTCGGAAAGTCCGAACTCGCGTTCCTGGCGGGGCTCGGGAGTTTTCTGGCTGCCCACCTGTTGTTCGTCGTCGCCTTCACCGTGCGAGGGATTGCCCCGGCCGGGCTCGTCTCCATCGTGCCCCTCAAACTCTTCGCCTGGTGGGTGCTGCGATGGCTCGGCCCGCATTTGTCCGATCGGATGAGATCTCCGGTGACCGCCTACGCCCTGGTCATCTCCCTGATGGGGGTGGTGGCCATCGCCACGGTCGCCGACGCCTGGGATGCCCGGATACCAGTTGGGGCGGCTCTCTTCATCGTGTCCGACCTGGCAGTCGCCCGCGACAACTTCGTGACTCCGGGGTTCCAGAACCGCCTGGTCGGCCTGCCCCTCTAC
>JBPCTX010000353.1:0-4264 GCA_051011455.1 Acidimicrobiia bacterium
TGGCCGCTCAGGTTGGGGACTTCCCGGAATGGGCTACCGGGGTGCGTGAGACCGAGGTGCTGGAAGCCAACGAGGACGGAACCCCTGCCAGGGCTCGCCTGGTAGTTGACGGCATGATTCGTACCATCACTTACGTCCTCAACTACACCTACGACGGGATCGCCCGCATCGAGTGGGTTGCAGAGCCCGGTGACGACATCGCCGAGATGGAGGGCCGCTACGAGTTCTACGATCTCGAGGGCGGCGGGACCGAGGTCGTCTATGCCCTGCGAGTGGAGCCCAACTTCAAGGTCCCTGGCCTGTTGCGACGCCAGGCAGAGAAGCAGATCGTCGGAACTGCCCTGCGGGGGCTTCGAGATCGAGCGGAAGAGTTGGCTTCGGCCGCCGACTGATGCGCGTCCTCCTCGTCACCGGCAAGGGAGGCGTTGGCAAGACCACGGTGGCGGCTGCCACCGCCCTCAAGGCGGCCGATCGCGGTCACCGGACGCTGGTGATGTCCACCGACCCCGCCCATAGCCTGGCCGACGCATTCGATCTGGAGCTCGGCGATGAGCCGCACCAGGTGGCCGAGAACCTGGTAGCCCAGCAGATCGATTCGCAGCACCGTCTGGAGCAGTACTGGGGCGAGGTGCGCGAGTACCTCACGGACTTGTTCGACTGGAGTGGTCTGCGCGGAATCGAAGCGGAAGAGCTGTCGGTCTTCCCGGGGATGGATGAGCTGTTCGCGCTGGCCGACGTCAAGGACCATGCGGTCTCGGGCGCCTACGACCTGCTGGTGGTCGACTGCGCTCCCACCGCCGAGACGCTGCGGCTGTTGTCTCTCCCCGAGATCCTCGGCTGGTACATGGACAAGATCTTCCCGGTCGAACGCAAGGTGGTGAAGGCGATGCGACCGGTGCTGAGCCGGGTGGTTTCCATTCCTATCGCCGGCGACGAGGTCTTCGACGCGGCCGAGGGCTTCTACGGCCGCATCCAGGGTGTGCGCGACATCCTCACCAACCCCTTCGTGACCAGTGCCCGGCTGGTGCTCAACCCGGAGAAGATGGTCATCAACGAGGCCCGCCGCACCTACACCTACCTGGGCCTGTTCGGGTATGCCGTCGACGGTGTAGTCGTAAACCGGGTCCTGCCGGACGCCATCACCGACCCCTATTTCAAGCGATGGCAAGAGGTGCAAACCGACTACCTGGCCGACATTGAAGCCGGTTTCGCCGACGTAGAGATTCGGCGCTTGCGTCTGTTCGACGAGGAGATGGTCGGGGTCGACAAGCTGCGCTTGCTGGGTGACGAGTTGTACGGGGACATCGATCCGACCGACCGACTGTCGGATTCAGAGCCGTTCCAGGTGATTGACGACGGAGACGACGTAATACTTGCCATGTCGGTCCCGTTTGCCGAAAAGGGTGATGTGGATGTCATGCGGCACGGCGAAGAGTTGATCATCACCGTTGGTTCGTACCGTCGGGCCTTCATCCTTCCGGATTCGCTCCGGCGGCGGGATGTGCGGCGAGCCCAGTTGGAGCAAGGCGTGCTGAGAGTCACATTTGGAGAGCCGGGATGAGCCCAGAGGAAGAAGAAGAACGAATCAAGCGGGCCGCCCAGCGAGCCGGCTACCACCTGGTCAAGGCGGTTTCGGAGGTGCTGGCCGCCATCAGTGCCGCCCTGGAGGAGCTGCGCGGTCCTGAAGACGGCGAAGACGAATCTCCGATCGTCCACATCGACGTCGAGTAGCCGTGGCTGACGAGATCGTCGAGATCGCTCGCTACTTCAACGTGATCGAGGGCGAAGTGGCCTGCGCCCAGCTCCGATCGGCCGACATCAAGGCATACCTCAAGACCGACAATGCGGGTGGAATCCATCCAGAGCTCAACTTCACCCGGGGTGTCCGCCTGATGGTCCTGGCCGGCGACGAAGAGCAGGCCCGCCAGGTCCTCAACGCAGACCCGATCGACCCTCACTAACCTGCCCACGGTCATGACCAACCTCCCATCTCGCGTCTCAAATCCTGCGGTCGAAAAGGCCATCAGCGCGGTCCCAAACCTGATCAAGCTGGGATACCGGCTGGTCCGGGATCCGCGGGTGCCGATCAAGCACAAGGCGTTCCTGGGTGCCTCCCTTGCCTACCTGGTGGCTCCGGTTGATGTCATACCGGACTTCATTCCGCTGCTCGGCCGGGCCGATGACCTGCTGCTGCTGGCTTTTGCACTCAATTCCATCTTCGAGGCGGCCGGTGAGTCAATCGTTCATGAGCATTGGGATGGGACCGGGGACGTGCTCGAGATCGTTTCCGGCGTCATCGAATGGGGCTCCTCGTTAGTGCCCTGGCCGATCCGCCGGGCCATCAAGCGTTACCTGCGCGGCTTCTAAGCCACAGCTGGATCACATTCCCGGACAGCCGGACTACCTTGGCGGTATGGAATTCCGCCGCATCTCCAACCTGCCCCCCTACGTCTTTGCCGAGGTCAACCAGCTCAAGCTCGACGCTCGCCGGGCCGGCGAGGACATCGTCGATCTCGGCTTCGGTAACCCGGACATCCCCTCCCCGCCGGCAGTAGTCGAAAAGCTGGTCGAGGCCGCCCGGCAGGAAAAGAACCACCGCTACTCGGCGTCGCGTGGCATCCCCAACCTTCGCAAAGCGATCACCGATCGCTACCAGCGCCGGTTCGGTGTCACGCTAGATCCCGACACCGAAGCGATAACCACCATCGGCGCCAAGGAGGGCCTCGCCCACCTGATGTGGACCCTGGTCCAACCGGGCGACGTTGCTCTCGTTCCCGAGCCGTCCTATCCGATCCACATCTACGCCCCGGTGCTGGCCGGCGCCGAGGTGCGGACCGTCCATCTCAGTCTTGATGCCGATTTCTTCGAGCGCCTCAGAGAAGAGTTTGCCCAGACCTGGCCGCGGCCGAGGGTGATCTTGACCTCCTTCCCTCACAATCCGACGACCGCCGTTGTCGATCTCGAGTTCTTCGAGCGCCTGGTGGCATTCGCTCAGGAGAACGACGTGTTCCTGGTCAACGACTTCGCCTACGCCGATGTCCACTACGACGGATATGTCCCACCGTCGCTGCTGCAAGTCCCCGGTGCCAGAGATGTGGGGGTTGAGCTCTACACACTCACCAAGGGCCACTCGATGGCCGGCTGGCGAGTCGGCTTTGTGGTCGGCAACGCTGCCGCAGTCGGGGCGTTGGCCAAGCTCAAGTCGTACCTTGATTACGGCACCTTTCAGCCCATCCAGATCGCCTCGATCATCGCCCTCAACGAACAGGACGAATATCCGGCGCAAGTCTCTGCCATCTACAAGCGGCGCCGGGATGTATTAGTGGACGGGCTCAACCGGGCGGGATGGAAAGTCGAGAAACCGGCCGCCACCATGTTTGTGTGGGCCGAGATCCCCGGCCCCTATCTGGACATGGGGTCGCTGGAATTCGCCAAGTACTTGCTGCGGGAGGCCGGGGTGGCGGTCAGCCCCGGCATCGGTTTCGGCCCCTCGGGTGAGGGCCATGTGCGGTTCGCCCTCGTGGAGAATGAGCACCGCACCGCTCAGGCGGTCAAAGGCATCCGCAAGGCTCTAACGAAGATGTGAGCAGCGCGCTCCCGCTCTACCGCTCGTCTGTCCGAGCCAGCGGGAAGTAGGCCTGCCGGGCGTAATCCATCAGCATGCGGTGGGTTGAGAACTGGAACACCGAGCTGACTATGGCCTCTTTCATCACGCGCACCCAGCCTTTTGGAATGCCGTCGCCGTCACGCTCGTAAAACAATGGCACCACGTCGTTCTCCAACAACTCGTAGAGACCGGCCGCGTCCTCGTCGTCGGACTTGGCGTCCAGCCCCTCCGGCCCGAATGTCCAACCGTTCTTGCCGTGGACGACGGCTTCGGCCCACCAGCCGTCCGGCACGCTGAGATTGAGACCGCCGTTGAGAGCCGACTTCATGCCGGACGTGCCGCTCGCCTCTTTGGGAGGGACGGGATTGTTGAGCCAGATGTCGCACCCGCCCGTCAGCAGCCGGCCGACCGCCATGTCGTAGTCCTCGACGAAGAACAAATGGCCCCGGAACTCAGGGCGTTGCGAGAGCTCGACTACCCGTCGGATCAGGTCCTGGCCGCCGGCGTCGGCCGGGTGAGCCTTGCCGGCGAAGATGAACTGCACCGGGCGCTCCGGGTTGGTCATGATGGCCTGCAGGCGGGGGAGGTCCTGCAAGAGCAGAGTCGCTCGCTTGTAAGTGGCGAACCGCCTGGCGAAGCCGACGGTGAGGCGATCGG
>JBPCTX010000354.1:0-4957 GCA_051011455.1 Acidimicrobiia bacterium
AGATGGAGCAGGTAGTTGCCGACTTCCCCAACATCATCGACATGCGACTGGCACTGGCCGGGCGCTACTTCGAAGCCGGCGACTACTCAGCCGCCCTCCCCCACTACCTCACGGTCCTGGAACAGGCTCCCGACCAACCGGTCGCCAATGCCAACATCGGATGGATGACCTACCGGTCTGATCCAAGCGCCGCCGCCACGGCGGCCGTCTTCCTGGAACGCAGCCTGGCCACCGCCCCCAACTTCGCCGACGCCTTGTTCTTCCTGGCCGTGGTCCGGCTCGACGGGCTGGACGACGGTCCCGGCGCCCGTCCCCTGATCGAGGAGCTCCTGAGGTTGGACGATCTGCCGGAAAGCCTGGAATCTGAGTTGCGAACAATGCTGGCCGAGACAGAGGCAGGCTCCGGATGAGCGAACCGGCCACGAACTCTCCCGATGCGCCTCCCTCCAACCGCAGCCGAGCCCTGTGGTGGGTGGCCGGGTTGCTGATGGCGGTTGGGTTGGCAACTGCGGTGGTCTTCGCCAGTCGTTTCGGCAATGACCCCAACTTCGTGGAGTCACCACTCATCGGACAACCGATGCCCGCCGTCACTCTGGAGGCGCTGGACGGATCCGGCCCGATCGACTTTCAGGATTACGTCGGCGATATCACCGTCGTCAACTTCTGGGCATCGTATTGCTTCCCCTGCCGCAATGAGCACGGCCTCCTGACCGAGGCCGCCCGCCAGTTTGAAGGCGTCAACTTCATCGGCGTCGCGACCCTGGGGGACACCGCCGATCGCGCCAACGAGTTCCTCGATGAACTAGGGCGCTCCTATCCGGCGGTGCTGGACCCCGAAGCCCGGGCGGCTGTCAGCTTCGGTGTCTTCGGAATCCCGGAAACGTACTTCCTCGATGCGGGAGGGATCGTGGTAGCCAAGATCACGGGCGAACTCCAGCCCGGCGTTCTCGACGACACCCTCAATCGCATCCTGCTGGGCGAGATCCCCGGGTCCCAGACCCTCGGCACCGTCACCCAGTAGTCGCCGCTAGCTCCCGGCAAGCTCCGAGCTGAGGGCGACGGCCGCATCGAGGGTCTCGGAGGCCGAGCCGGCGTCAATCGAGCGAGCGGCCATTTCAATCGCGTCGGCGAAACCCTCGGCGAGGCCGGCCGCGACAATGGCGGGGGCGGCGTTGACCAGAACGATGTCGCGCTTGGGTCCCGGCTCACCCGCCAGAATCGCTCTGGTGATGGCCAGGTTCTCCTCGGCGTCTCCGCCTCGCAGGTCTTCAAGACTCGCTCGCTTGACGCCGAAATCCTCCGGTGTCCACTCAGCGTGGGTGATCTCGCCGTCCTTGAGCCGGTAGATATAGGAGGGTCCGGTCGTGGTGAGCTCATCCAATCCGTCTTCGCCGTAGAAGACGAAAGCAGTCCTGGCTCCCCGGTTGCGCAGCACCTCGATCATCAGTCCGGCCATGCTCGGATCAGACGTGCCAACCGACATCTGTTCAGCTCCCGCTGGATTGCACAGCGGCCCCAGGAAGTTGAAGACGGTCCTCACACCCAGCTGACGCCGGACCGGTCCGGCGAAGCGCATCGCCGGGTGATAGCGGGGAGCAAAGAAGAACCCGAAACCGGCTTCCTTGATCATCCTGACCGTGGCCTCGGGCGCCAGTTCGAGGCCAAAGCCGAGCGCTTCCAGCAGGTCCGCCGAACCGGTTTTGGAGCTGGCCGCCCGGTTGCCGTGCTTGGCGACCCGGGCGCCGGCTCCCGCCACCACCAGAGCAGCGGTCGTGGAGATATTGAACGTCCCGGCCTTGTCCCCGCCGGTTCCCACCACATCTACCACCGGCAGCCCAACGTCGACCGTCAAAGCGGCCCCGTGCATGGCGTCGACCATGCCGGTCATCTCGTCGGCTGTCTCACCTTTTGACCGCAACGAGACAATGAAGGCCGCGGTCTGGGCCTCGCTCGCCTCACCGGCCATGATCTCGCTCATGGCGGCATGGGCCTGATCCCGGGTCAAGTCGCGGCCCGCCATCAGGGGGTCGAGGATGGCCGGCCAGGCAAAGTCACTCATGAGGCGACACGGTAGTCGGGGCCGTCCGGTTCAGGGCACTGCGGTGGTGACCGGGACCCCAACCGTCGAGGGCTCGGCAAACACCCAAATGTCGCCGTTCCATTCGTACACGTAGGTCTCGCCCTTGCCCTCGGTGCGACTCGACTCCCAGTAGGTGTCGATCAGGACCACCTCGTCGCGGGGCCCGGGCTGCACCGATCCGATGTGCAAGATGCGGCCTCCGTCTATGACCCGGCCATCGGGGCCGATAAGTGCCGCGGTGCTGCTGATGAACAGGGCATCGGGCAGGGCATGCTTGACCGCCGCCTGTCCCTCATCGCTTGGGCCCTCCAACAAGACGAAGGCCGGATGGGAAGGCCCACAACGGGCTTGAGCGCACAAGCGGGTGGCCAGGTCGGCGTAGATATCCGCCTCTTCGATCAGCGGTGGATCAACCTCGCCGCTCCGGCAGGACGACAGGCCTACCACGAGGGTGACGAGCAAAAGCAACCAGCGCGGGCCGACTCTCACCCGAGATCGAACGGAAGCGGCCCTCCGATCACGAGAAGGCGCTCTGCCCCGTGATCGCCTGCCCGAGGATCAAGGTGTGGATCTCGTTGGTTCCCTCGTAGGTGTACACCGACTCCAGGTTGTTCATGTGACGGATGACCGGGTACTCCAGGGTTATGCCGTTGGCTCCCAAGACCCCACGGGCCGACCGGGCGACCTCGAGCGCCGTTCTGACGTTGTCGAGTTTCCCGAAGCTGATGTGGGAAGCGCTCAGGGTGCCGGCATCCTTCATGCGGCCGATGTGAAGTGCAACCAGCATGGTCCGGTTGACGCTCGCCATCATGTCCACCAGCTTGCGCTGGGTCAGCTGGAAGGCCGCGATCGGCTTATCGAACTGGATCCGCTCACCGGCGTAGTCGAGGGCGGCCTCGTAGCAGGCTCGGGCTGCTCCCACCACTCCGAACAGGATCCCGAAACGGGCTTCGTTGAGACATGAGAGGGGACCCTTCATCCCGACGACGCCGGGCAGCACAGCGTCGGAAGGCAGCCGCACATTGTCGAGGACCAGCTCTGAGGTCACCGAGGCCCGCAGTGACAGCTTGCGGTGGATGTCGTTGGTAGTGAACCCGGGAGTATCGGTGGGAACGACGAATCCTCGGATCCCATCATCGGTGCGAGCCCAAACCACCGCAACGTCGGCGATGCCTCCGTTGGTAATCCACATCTTCGACCCGTTCAATATCCAGTCGCCGCCCTCGATACGGGCTGAAGTGCGCATACTGGATGGGTCGCTGCCCGAGTCGGGCTCGGTCAGCCCGAAACAGCCAATTCGATCCCCGGCCGCCATCGGGGGAAGCCACTCCTGCTTCTGCTCTTCAGATCCGAAAGCCCAGATAGGGAACATTGAGAGGGACCCCTGCACTGAGGCGAAACTGCGAGCGCCGCTGTCACCGGCCTCGAGCTCGGTCGACGCCAGGCCATACTGCACCGCGCTGGTGCCGGCACAGCCGTAACCCTCGAGGTGCATGCCCAGCAGACCAAGTGAGCCCATCTCCCTGGCTAGCTCGCGCGGGAATGTACCGGACTCGAACCAGTCACCGATCTCAGGGAGGATGCGGTCCCCCACAAATCGGCGCACGGTGTCGCGCAGCAGAATCTCTTCATCGTCGAGAAGCGAATCAATGGCGAGGAAGTCGAGAGGGTCGATGGAGCCGGGAGTAACGGGAGCGCTCATGGGGACCATTCTCGCGACTTCGTGGCGCTGAGACGGTATTCGCCGCCGGTGTCAGCCGCTCCCCTTGCCCCTCCCACGTGGGGAGGGGCATAGGAGGGTGTCGGGTCGTCTACGCGCGGAAGGCGCGACGGCCAGAAACCGGTGGGTTTGGAGGGGGCGACGCGACCTAAGCGGTCCTGCGTACCATCCGGCGCCGCTGGCGCTCGGTGGTTCCACCCCAGATGCCGTATCGCTCACGGGCCTCAATGGCGTACTCCAGGCATTCCTGGCGAACGGGGCATCGGGCGCAGATGGCAAGTCCCACAGACGGATCGTCGTCGGTCCCGGGAAAGAAGATCGTCGGATCCTCTCCCCGGCACTCAGATCGGGCCGCCCACGGACGCTCGTCATCCGGATTCATGAACGCAGTCATCTCATTCTCCATACGCATATATGACGTATCGGCCCCCAAAACGGTTCCCTTTATGGGACTGTCCTTTGGACAGTCCCAGCTTTCAGCCATCAGCTTTCAGCTTTCAGCAATCAGCTTTCGGCCATCAGCCATCAGCCAGAGCGCGACCCCAGCTCTCGTGCTGCTGCCGCCCCAGTCCTACTGGCCAATCGAATGGAGAAACGTGGACTCTGCTGGGCCTGGCGCCGGCGGCGCCGGTCGTCGACCAGACCGGTTTCCGGCGGCAGCACTCGCAATTCTTCGCCCTCACAAACACGTCGCCCATGACCAAGCGAAGAAATCGAATGGAGAAACGTGGACTCTGCTGGGCCTGGCGCCGGCGGCGCCGGCCGTCGACCAGACCGGTTTCCGGCGGCAGCACTCGCATTTCTTCGCCCTCACAAACACGTCGCCCATGACCAGGCGAAGAAATCGAACGGAGAAATGGTGTGAGTCCGCCTGTAAGCCGGATTCTGTGCGGCGAACCGCGACGACCATCTATCTGGGACCTGTGTTGCCACACGCCTCATGCGGTCTACCTGGAGCGCAGCGGGCGGGAAACCCTACTCCTGCTTGACCTTGCTCCGAGTGGGGTTTGCCGAGCCACCGCAGTCTCCTGCCGTGCTGGTGGTCTCTTACACCACCGTTTCACCCTTACCTGCCGCAAATGCGACTTAGGCGGTCTGTTCTCTGTGGCACTTTCCGTCGGGTTGCCCCGCCTGGGCGTTACCCAGCACTCTTTCCC
>JBPCTX010000355.1:0-9457 GCA_051011455.1 Acidimicrobiia bacterium
TTTTGGGGCGGAACCGGCCACGGCTACAGCTCCCCACTCCTCTACTCCCTGACTTTGACCTGGGCCCGGTTCGCCGAGCGCGGCGCTGCCATGGCCGTCTATACCGGACTGTTCGATGTCGGCACCCTGATCGGCGGCCCCGTGCTGGGCCTCACCATCCGCTGGTTCAGCTATCGGGCGATGTTCCTCTCCGCGGCTGCTTTCGTGGTTATTGGGCTCGGACTGTTCGCGCTCTGGGATCGCGAACTCGATGTACCGGCGGCAGTCGCACCGAGCGGTCAGTAGCCATCAGCTTTCGGCCAGAACAGACTTGGGACTAGGAGGGATCCATCACTTGTCCCAGGAAGAGAATCTCGCCGGTTGAGGATTGCTCGATCCAGAACAGGAAAGGCCGATCGGCGGTGAAGGTTGCCGGCTGCGGCATGGACTCGAGCGAGATGATCAGGGCGGTGGCGGCAGCAGCTTCGGTCCCCTCCTCGTCGAGCGAGATAAAGGACTTGTGGAAGGCGTCGCTGGGATAGAGCTCTCGCATCTCCGTGATCCCCGTCAGGTCGGCTCCTTCGGGGCCGCTTGAGGGAGGTACGAAGGCGGCCTTGATGCCGAGTTGCTGCAGGGCCGCCTTGAGAGCGATCTCCGCTTCAAACTCGAACGATGGCAATGCCAGCTCCACCTGGAAGTCGCCCCACTCGATGTCGAGGTCCTCCGGCTCCAGTGCCGCGGCCAGGTCGGCCGGAGAACCTTGCTTGGGAAGCAGCACCACCATGGCGGCGTCGCCGGCGTAGGGAAGCCGGACGGCCTCGAAAAGCTCGTTGCTGGTGTAGCCGGTGCGTTGACCGGCGTGCATCATCGGCACTTCGATCTGTGACCCATCCAGCCGCGTGAATGGCGCCGGTTCCGTCAGAGTGGGGTCGAATTGCTCGAACCAGTTCGCCTTGAACCAGATGGCATTGACCAGCACCAGGCGGGTGAGCGGATCGATCGCACCGGAGGGGATCATGTCTTTGATGCGGTCCTCGGTGGTGTCCTCCACCCAGCCGTTGATGATGGCACGGGAGCCCTCGGGGTCTCCGACATAGTCGAGCAGCCGAAGCCCGGCTCCGTAGCTTTCGGCCAGTACCGCCAGATAGTCGTCGAGGAAGGGGTACCCGCCCTGGCCCCATGCCGAGTTGGCGGGCCGGACGGTGAAGGGCTCCCGGGTGTCCGAGTCGTCCATCGGAGGTGCCGGCGTCGTGAGCAATCGATTGATGTGATTGCGGACGGCATGGAGCGTTGTCTCGTCGACGGTCGTGTGGAGAACGGCGGCGATCTCGTCGGCAGTGGTGCCGCGGGCACCGGGGTACAGCATCGAGAGGGCGGTGGCGATCGAATACGGAGAAATCATGAGGTTCTCATCTCCGGCGACTGCTCTGAACAGGTCGATGCCGAACTCGTTGTCGGCCGCCACCACCGCGGCAATCTGGGCGGCCGTCACCTGGGAGTTGGCGAGTGGGAGGTCGACTGCGGCCACATCACCGGGTGCGAACTCTTCGGTGCGCCCCGCAGGATCGACGGTAGTTGGTGGCGCGTCCGGGTCGGTCGACGAGGGGGGAGATCCGTCTGTTGAGCCACAGGCGGCGGCCACCAGGGCCAGGGCGACAAGGGCAGCGACCAGGTGCATGTTCCTCATAAGGCTATGACGCGATTGGCCTCAGACCGGGTTCCCGGTACCGCACCCGATCGGACGGATACTCCGTAGTGTTGGGAGTGGATGGACCGCATCGCACGCATCATTGTTGAGCACTCCCGTCGCATCCTGGGTGTGACTGCCCTCATCACCTTGCTGGCGGTCCTCATGCTGTTCCGCATGGACTTCAACGCCGATATCGCCGCGGTGGTCCTGGAGGGAAACCAGCAGGGGGAGGAGTTCAAGGCGCTCCAGGACAAGTACGCCACCGCAGACCCGATCAACGTGGTGGCGACCGCCACCGACGGAACCTTCCGGGAACCGGAAACGGCTGCCGCTCTGGTTGAGCTGCGGGACTTACTGGCCGGAGTCGAAGGTGTGGATCAGGTGGCTTCGCTGGTGCCGGAGGTGAACCCTCTCACCGGTCAGCCGATCACGCCAGAGGCCGTGCGCGGCCTGCCCCCGGGCGCCATCGGCCTGCTCCTGGCCCAGAATCCGCTCTCCGACTTGCTGCTGGATGAATCGGCCACCAACACCCTGCTGTTGGTGATTCCGGCTGAGGATGGGCTATCGGTCGCCCGCAGCCTCGACGACCTGGTGCCTCCCCCGGGACTGGAAGTCACGCTGTCGGGCAACCCGGTGGTGTTTGCCACGGTGCTGGACGTGCTGTCGTTCGTGCTCCTCTTCATTCCGCCGCTGGTGATGGTCCTGTTGATCGGGACCTTCTATGCCACGATCGGAGATCGGCGGTTGAGCGCGCTGGCGATCTTCCCGGCTGTGCTTGGCTCGCTCTGGACCTTTGGGCTCATCTTCGGCCTGGGGCAGCGGGTCGACATCGTTACGGTGATCGTGCCCATCTTCGTGATCGTGATGGGTTCGGCCGATGGGCTTCACTTCGTCACCCACTTCCAGGAGGAAGCCGAGAGCACCCCCGACCCGGTTGACAGGGTTAGCTCGGCGCTGTCCCACGTCGGGGTCCCGATGATCCTGACCACCGTCTCAACCGCGGCCGGATTCCTCTCGCTGTTGGCGACCGATGTTCAGCCCATCCGCCAGCTCGGCCTCTTCACTGCAGTCGGTATCACCTTCGCCGGCATCATCAGCTTCTTCTCGCTGCCCGCTCTCATCAGCCGTCTCACCATCGAGACCCGCCCGCACGACGCCGTACTCGGTCCCCGGGTAACTGCCGGCCTTCGCAAGCTGGTGCGAACCCGGGTGCCGGCAGCCGTGCTGGCGATCGGGTTGCTCGGATTCGCCGGGTTCTTTGTCCCCCGTCTGGATGTGAACAGCGACCAGCTCTTCTTCTTCAAGAGTGATGATCCAGTGCGGCTGGCGTTTGAGAAGACCGAGGCCATCTTCGGAGGAGCCACGCCGCTGGCGGGGGAGTTCGCCTTCGATCCCGATGCCGGCCTCGAGGGTCTGGCCGACATTCAGGAGGCGGCGGCCAGGCTGGAGGCTCAGCCCGGCGTTCGAGAGGTCTTCTCAGTTGCCGACCTGGCCGAAGCCTTTCCCGATCAGCTGGGGCCTGTGCTGTCAGAGCAGGTCGCTCTGCCCTTGGGGGACATGGTCAGCGAGGACGGCCTGCGGTTCGTCCTCTTCCCGGGCGAATTCGATTCCGACGACCTCCAGGGTTGGCTCGACGTGGTCGAGGATGATGAGCGGATCACCCTCCTATCAGGCATGCCGGTGGTGTGGGACGAGATCGCCCGGCTGGTGCTCAGGGCTCAGTTCGTGTCGGTCACGGTGGCCTTCGCTCTGGTGGCGGTGATGCTGTTGGCCGCCTACCGACGGCTGCGAGAGACGCTGGTCTCACTAGTCCCGATTGCCCTGACCGTCCTGACGCTGCTCGGGTTCATCGCCTTCTCCGGCATTCAGTTGAACCTGCTGACTGCGGTTATTTCCAGCATCGTGATCGGAGTGGGGATCGACTACGCCATCCACTTCGTGGCGGCCATCGACTACGCCCGCGGCGGTGGCGATGGCTACGTGCTGCGGGCGATCGACCGGGCCGGCCGCCCGATTGTTGCCAATGCGCTCGGGATCGCCATCGCCCTGTCTGCCCTGTGGCTGTCGCCGCTGAAGATCCACTCGCAGGTTTCGATGATCATGTGGGTGGCCATGACCGTGGCCGCTCTCAGCGCGCTGCTCATCATCCCGGCTCTCCTACCGCGAGCAGGCGTCCGCTCCGAACCTTGACCTTTCCGGTCTTCAGGCTGCTTTCAGGTCAGACCAAGCAAGCTGGAGGCAGGCTCGCCGGGGAGAGGCGTGAATGTCAGAGACTGTGATCGAGACTGCAGGGTTAACCAAGCACTACGCCGATGTGGTGGCAGTGGCGGACCTATCGCTGGTCGTTCCCAGGGGGACAGTATTCGGACTGCTTGGAACAAACGGGGCCGGCAAGACCACGATCATCGGCACGCTGCTCGGCCTAATTCGGCCTACTGCGGGCACCATCCGCCTGTTCGGGGCCGAGATCAACGGCTCTACCGACCAGGCAGTGCGTCGGATCGGCGCCATCATGGAGACGCCGGCGTTCTATCCATTCCTGTCCGGTCGAGACAACCTCCGCTATTTCCAGGGCATTGCCGGCAGCGAAGGCGAGGATGAGATCGAGCGACTGCTCGAGTTGGTTGATCTCACCGCCCGGGCCGATGCTCGGTTCAACACGTACTCGCTGGGAATGAAACACCGCCTCGGTATTGCCTACTCGATGCTCGGTGACCCGGAGATGCTGTTGCTGGATGAGCCGACCAACGGACTCGATCCCAGCGGTATGGCCGAAGTCAGGCAGTTGCTCCGCGATCTGGGTGATGGCAACCGAACCATCGTGCTGGCCAGCCACCTTCTGAATGAGGTTGAGCAGGTGTGCGATCACGTTGCCATCCTCAGTGAGGGAAGCGTGGTCGCTGAGGGTGCCGTTCACGATTTGATCGGCAGCCGCGATCGCATCCACGTGGTCACCACCGACAACGGTGCTGCTCAGAGAGCCCTCGCCGAGCTCGATTGGGTCCGTTCGGTCTCCGTTGACGAAGGAGCATTGCTGGTGGAGGCTCCCTCTGAGCGGGCCGGGGATTTGAGTGAGGCCCTGGCCCGGGTGGCGGTGTATCCCACCGAACTGCGGACGGTGACCACCTCGCTGGAACAGTATTTCCTCGAAGTCACCGGCGACGAGGTGAACTCATGAGCTGGTGGACGCTCGCCAAGTGGGAGTGGTTCAAGCTGCGCCGTCGCCGCATTGTCTGGGCGTTACTGATCGGCTTGACTGCCTTCTCCTCGGTGATGGTTGTCATTCGCTATGCCGACTACGAGTTCCAGAAGGGTCGGGATGTGGTCGACGAGATCATCTTTCTCCCCTCGGCGCCCGTGATCGACAACTTCGAGGTGGAGCTCAACTGCACCGAGTACCTGGACGGTGTGCCGATTACTGAGGTGCCGCCTCCCTACACCCTCGAGGACATCGATCACCCGGGAACGGACCGCAAATGCAGGCAGGAGTTTGGCGAGGTCCGGACCCGTCTCGACAAGCTGATAGCCGGGTTCACAATGCCCGGATCGGTTGAGAAGGCGCTGCGCTGGACCGGCCTGCTCAGCATTCCGATTGCCGCCTTCCTGACCGTGCTGGTGATCGGGAGCGAGTACGGGTGGGGCACTTTGCGAACTGCCCTCATGAAAGGGCCGGGCCGATCCCGGCTCCTGTCGGTCAAGCTGGCGCTGGTGGCCGCCATCATGGCAGTGGCATGGCTGGCGGTCCTGGTGGCGGTAGTCGCCTCCTCCCTTGTCACCACCGCCCTGGCCTCGGGGGTGGACCATGGTGAGATGGGTGCGTCCGCCTATGGCCTCATTCTCCGGGACGTGGGTCGGGCCTGGTTCGCAGTGCTTCCCTACATTGCCCTGGCCGCGCTTCTCAGCGTCCTGTTCAGCCGGTGGTCGAGTGGGACTCTGGCTGCCGCCGCCGTCTCAATTGGCTACTTCTTCTTTGAGCTCTTCTCGATCGGCCGACTCGTCAAGCTCTTCGACGGTGTTGCCGCCTTCCGTTGGTTCGGATCGGTTGCCGAGTACGACCTCGGATGGAACACCGCCGCCTGGCTGTTCGGTCGGGGTGGTGAGCCAATCTCAGGGTTCGCCCTGGCCGGGGCAATCGGAACCGCCGACTATCCAGGCGACGTTCACGCTTTCCTCGTGCAGCTTGCCTTCATTGTGATCATTGGCGGCCTGGCCTTTTGGCTGTTCAAACGCCGGGACGTGGCCGGGCCATCCGGGTAGGAGGAGTCATGAGACTTGAAAGCAGTTGCTTCGCCCCTGCCGTCGGTGCCGTCGCGGAGGAGATCGTCGAAAGCGACTCCGGCAAGGATGAACTGCTCGAAACGTCCCTTTCATGACGCCACGCCCTGGTGCGGGCTGCAAGCATGAGAGTGACGAGCACTCGTGGACTGGGCAATTGTCGTGCGAATCCTGGTAGTTGAAGACGAACTGGAACTGGCCGGCTACATCAAACGCGGCCTGGAGCGCGACGGCTTTGTCGTCGACATCGCCGGCGACGGCGAACTCGGTCTGGAGATGGCTTCGACCAGTTCCTACGACGCCGTGGTGCTGGACATCATGCTCCCGAAGCTCAACGGATATCGGGTGTGCGCCGCGCTGCGGTCTCAATCCAACTGGGTCCCGATCCTGATGCTGACCGCCAAGGACGGCGAGTACGACGAGGCCGAGGCGCTCGATACCGGGGCCGACGACTATCTCACCAAGCCCTTCTCGTTCGTTGTGCTGGTGGCACGCATCAGAGCGTTGATGCGCCGTGGTGCCGGTGCTCGCCCGGCGGTTCTGACCGTAGGGGACTTGACCCTCGATCCCGCTCGCCGAGCATTCGCCATCGCCGGCGAGCCGGTGGCTCTCACACCAACCGAAATGTCAATCATGGAGCTGTTCATGCGCCAACCCGGCACGGTCATCTCCAAGACCGACATTCTCGAGTCGTGCTGGGACTGGGCCTACGAGGGCGATGTGAACATCGTCGAGGTCTATGTCCGCTATCTCCGCAAGAAGATCGACGTCCCCTTCGACCGGCGACAGCTGGTGACGGTGCGGGGCGCCGGATACCGCCTGGATGAGCATCGTGGCTGAAGGACCGCTCCGCCGCACCTGGGCGACCGCCGGAGTCAGAGCGCGCACCACCCTTGTGGCGATCCTGGTGGTGGGGGTGGTCTTGGCGCTCGGCTTGATCGGACTGGCCGACCGCACCAGAGAGCGGCTGGAGGATTCGATTACGTCGGCGGCTGAGACCCGGGCCCTGGATGTGGCGGCTCTGGCCGAGGCGGACGCGGTTTCCGGCGAGATCGTCACGATTACGTCTGACCAGCTGATCCAGGTAGTGGCCGGCGGTGAGGTGATTGCGGCCAGCCCCGGGCTCGACGGCGTGGCGCCGCTCATTGAGATTGACACTGCGCCGGGCGTGACGGAGGAGGTGACGGTGGCCGAGGCCGTCTTCGAAGCCATCGAGGAGCAGTCACCACTCGTGGAGGACGAGAGCCCCTATGTGGTGATCTCCCGTGGTTACCAATCGGCTACGACCTCAGGAGTGGTCCTGGTGGCGTCGAGTCTGTCGCCGGCCCAGGCGGCCGTCGGTGCCCTGCGGCCATTGCTTGTGCTCGGGTTCCCGATTGCACTGGTGGCCGTCGGTCTCACGGTGTGGTCACTCACCGGATGGGCGCTTCGTCCGGTTGAGGCCATGCGGGAGGAAGCCGACACGATCTCGGCCACTGCTCTCTCGCGGCGGCTCCCGGTCCCGGAGTCGAAAGATGAAGTTGGCAGGTTGGCCGACACTCTGAATCGCATGCTCGATCGGCTCGAGTCGTCTTCGCTTCGCCAGCGCCGCTTTGTGTCCGACGCTTCCCACGAGCTCAAGACACCCCTGGCCACCATGCGAACGATGCTGGAAGTGGCGGCCGACGATCCTGAATTTGATGACTGGCGGCCGCTGCTGCTCGGCCTGCGTCAGGAAGGCAAGCGGATGGAAGGGCTGGTGAGCGACCTGTTAGCTCTGGCTCGTTTTGATGAAGGGGCGGCGGTATCGGACCAGGAGGTGGACCTGGACCAGGTGATTGGCAGGGTCGCCGAGCAGATCGGGGCCGGATTCCCCGACGTCACGATCGAGACCGGGGGGATCAAGGCGGCAAGGGTCGTGGGAGACGTTTCCGCACTGGAACGGTTGTTCAGCAATCTCGCCAGCAACGCGGCCCGGCACGCATCCGGCCGGGTCTCCTTTTCTTGCGACCTGGGAGGCGAAGGTGTGGTGGCCCTGGTCGTCGATGATGGTCCAGGAATAGCGGCGGATGATCGCGAGAAGGTCTTCGAGAGATTCGTCCGACTTGACGAGGCCCGGGACCGACCTGAGGGAGGGACCGGCCTGGGATTGGCTGTGGCGCGGGCGATCGCCCGCACCCACGGCGGAGATGTGCGAGTAGCCAACAGTGATGCCGGAGCGGTTCTCGAAGTTCTATTGCCGGCGGCCGAATAGGTCGATGGAACCGGGAAGGTTCTCAGCTCGTTCTTAGTTCATACATACGAATCTCTTACTCCTCTCCGACAACCTGCAGGGACGAGTAGCTGAAAGGGCCGTCATGACAACCGACTACCCGGCAACACCGCCCGAGCCAGATCCCAACGACTCGACGCCTATGTGGTCGCCGCTGGACTCCCCGGAAGCGCACCGCCAGGATGCCCTCCCGATCCCCGAGGAGGTGGCGGGCGACGCCATCCTCTACCCGTCGGATCCCACCCGATATCCGTCTGCTCTGAATCCGCCGCTTGCTCCCGAGCCTCCTCCCGCTCACGTGTTCCCGCCGGATGCCCCTGGTCTGGAGCCACCGACCGTTCTGGCTGGCCCCACCACCGACAATCTGCCCAAGCCGGCCAAGAAGCGGCCCGGAGTTGGCCGCGGTTTGCTGCTCGGCTTGCTCCTGGGAGCCGTGATCGCAGTCGCCTCGTTCAGTCTTGGTCGCATCACAGCCGACGACGAACCTGTGGTGGACACGGTGGCGGTCCAGACGACGACCACCGACATCCCGACCACCTCATTGGTTGCCAACACCAGTCCTCCTCCGGTGGCCACCATCCCCGGGCCTACTGGAGATCTGGAACCCGTGGCAGCGGCCGCGGCGGCCATTACGCCCGCGGTGGTGCGGCTGGACACCAGCCTGGGAACCGGGTCCGGCGTGATCTACGACGCGGACGGCTACATCCTCACCGCGGCCCATGTCGTGGGTGATGCCAGCACGGTGGCGGTCCGATTCGCCGATGGCTCGAACTCAACCGGGACAGTGCTGGGTGCCGATGACACCACGGATGTGGCGGTTGTTTCCATCGACCCGGAACTCGTTCCTGCTGTTGCCAGGCTGGCGCTGGGAGCAGATCTCACGGTCGGGCAAACCGCGGTTGCGGTCGGAAGCCCGTTCGAGCTGGATCAGACGGTGACTTCTGGAATCATCAGCGCCGTCGATCGCATCGTCAACAAGGTGAGCATGGTTCAGACCGATGCCGCCATCAATCCTGGCAACTCGGGGGGCCCTCTGGTCGACCTGCAGGGCCGGGTGCTCGGGATCAATGACGTGATCTTCACACTCAGCGATGACAACGCCGGGGTCGGCTTTGCCATCTCGATTGATCTGGCCAAGATCGTTGCAGACCAGATAACTGCCGGCGAGCCTGTCGCCCTCGCCCTTCTGGGCGTCGGGGTTGTTCCATCGGCTGCCGGTGACGCAGGCGCTCTAATTCAAACAGTCGAATCCGGGACCGCCG
>JBPCTX010000356.1:0-4815 GCA_051011455.1 Acidimicrobiia bacterium
GAGGAGTTCGGCTTCGGGGCCGAGATCGGTATCTCCACCCAGAAGCTGCACGTGCGGGGCCCGATGGGCTTGGAGGCTCTCACCTGTGAGCGCTACGTCCTGTACGGCGACGGCCAAGTTCGTTGAGTGAGTTCTCCTCTCCGGTCGAAGTAGCCGACGCTCTCAAACGAGTCCACTACCTGCCCGACCCGCGCATCAGCCAGGTCGTCTACCTGGCCGAACGGCTCGACAAGCCGGTCCTGGTGGAGGGCCCGGCCGGGGTCGGCAAGACCGAACTGGCGAAGGCTCTGGCCGAGATCCACGGTCGACGGCTGATCAGGCTGCAGTGCTACGAGGGTCTGGACGAGTCCAAGGCCCTTTATGAGTGGAACTACCGCAAGCAGTTACTCCGTTTGCAGGCCGACGAGGGCACCGATTGGGCCTCGGTCGAAGACGACATCTTCACCGAGAGTTTCCTGCTCGAGCGCCCGTTGCTGGAGGCCCTCCGCTCACCAGAGCCGGTGGTTCTGTTGATCGATGAGGTGGATCGAGTCGAAATCGAAACCGAAGCGCTCCTGCTGGAGGTACTGGCCGACTTCCAGGCATCGATACCCGAGCTGGGCACAGTGCAGGCGGCCTCCCGGCCTTTGGTAATCCTCACCTCCAACAACACCCGGGACCTCTCCGATGCCCTCAAGCGCCGCTGCCTGTTCCTGCACATCGGATACCCCGAGCTCGACCGGGAGCGCGAGATCTTGCTGACGAGGGTGCCAGAGCTGCCCGCCCAACTCGCCGAACAGATTGCCGGCGTTGTGCGCCACATCCGGACTCAGCCGCTCCGCAAAGCACCGTCGGTGAGCGAATCGATCGATTGGGCCCGCACCCTGCTGGCGCTGGGCGTGGAGGAAGTCAACGAGGGCATCACAACCGACACCCTCCACGTGTTGCTCAAGTATCAGTCCGACATCGACAAGGTCGCCCTCGAGCTGGAATGATCTCCATCCTGACCGGGTTTGTGGCCGAGCTGCGGTCGGTCGGTATCCCCGTTTCCATGGTCGAGTCGATAGACGCGGCCCGGGCCGTCGAGCACATCCCTCTGACCGACCGGGAGGCTCTTCGCCACGGCCTGGCCTCCTGCCTGGTCAAGAGTGCCCATCACCTGGAGGCGTTCGACGCGGCGTTCGACGTCTACTTCGCCAGACAGCCACCCGCCGAGAAGCCGGCCGGAAGCGATCCACCGGTCAACCCGGCGGCTGCGGGGTCGGGTGCCGGGGCAGCCGATCTGGAGCCAATCGTTGCCAGCCTGTTGGAGGCGCTGTCAGCACCGGACCACGAGGCGCTGCAAGCCATTGCCCGACAGGTGGTTGGCCTCCTGGCCGGCATCGTGCCGGGACGACCGGTAGGAGGCCGGTACTACCTGTATCGGGTGATGAGCCGTTTGGAGGCGGACCAACTGCCCGACCGTCTCTTGGCCCGTCATGAGGAAGCTGACGGTCTCGCCGGGGCGGTACTGCACGACGAGTACCGGGACCGGCTCAGCCGGTTCGAATCCATGGTTGAGGACGAGATCCGGCGTCGGCTGGTGGCCGACCGGGGGCGCGAGGCAGTGGCCCGGACCACTCGCAAGCAGCTCCTGGAGGATGTCGATCTATCCCGGGCCGCCCGGGCCGAGATTGCCCGCATGGAGCGGGTGATCCAGCCGCTGGCTCGCAAGCTGGCTGCCCGCCTGGCCCAGCGACGCCGCCACTTGCGCAAGGGTCGATTGGATGTCCGCCGGACCGTGCGCCGGTCTCTCTCGACCGGTGGCTTGCTGGCCGATCCGCAGTTCAAGGCACCCCGCATCGCCAAGCCTGACATTGTCCTGTTGTGCGATATCAGCGGCTCGGTCGCCACCTTCGCCCACTTCACGATGCAGCTGATGTACGCCATGTCCAATCAGTTCTCCCGGGTGAGGGCGTTCGCCTTCGTAGACGGCGTTGATGAGGTAACCGGCTTCTTCACGCCCGGCGCCGACTTTCACCAGGCGATCACTCGCATCGGACGCGAGGCGGATGTGGTCCACCTGGACGGCCACAGCGACTACGGCAACGTGCTGGACCAGTTCACCGAACGTTATGCCGATGCCATCACGCCGCGCACCAGCGTGATTGTCACCGGCGACGGACGCAACAACTACCGGCCGGCCCGGGGAGAGCTGCTGCAGCAAATCGCCAACCGCGCCCGAGCCGTCTACTGGCTCAACCCCGAACCGGCCCGCTTCTGGGATACCGGTGACTCGGTGATGCGGGAGTATCTGCCCGCTTGTCGCGGCGTGTACGAAGTGAGGACCTTGCGGCAGTTGGAAGCCTTCATCGAGGAGCTGGCGATCGCCGCCGCCACTCACACAACCGCGGTCAAGGTCTGAGCTAATCCGGCCGATGCAATTGGGCAAGTTCCTCCAGTAGGAGTTCCAGTGGGACAGAGAGTCCTCGTTGTTGAAGATTCGCCCGTGATCCAGCGGCTCATCGACATGACGTTGAAGACCGCAGGTTTCGAAGTCGACTTCAGCGACAACGGCATCGAAGGCCTGGAGAAGGCCCGCAGTTGCACTCATGACGTGGTGATCCTGGACATCGGTCTGCCCGGACTTGACGGCTGGCAGGTTCTCGACGCCCTCCGGGCCGAGGAACCGACCTGCAAGCTGCCTGTGATCGTTCTCACCGCTCACGGGAAGGCCAAGGTGCAGGACGAAGCCGACTCCAAAGGCGCCAACCTCGCGCTCTCCAAGCCTTTCAACCCGGTCGACTTCAGGGCCGCGGTGACCTCGGTCATCCAGCAGGCCGCCGCCTAGCCCAAACCGACACCCCCTAGCCACAGGCTGTCGACTTCCTTACATTGCGCGCGTGGTGCTGCTGCTTGCCCTCGCCCTCGTTGTCGTGCCGGCACCGATTTGCGCTGCGGCTCCCGTCGCGGGTCCGGTGGCTGCTCCTTTCGCACCCGGTTCGGGATTCGGCGGCCACTGGGGAGTCGACTTCTCAGTTCCGGTCGGGACTCCGGTGACGGCGGTCGAGAGCGGGACGGTCACCTTTGCCGGACGGGTAGTTGCCAACTTGTCGGTGACCGTGGCCCATGGCGGTGGGCTGCGGACCAGCTACTCGTTCCTCGACTCAATTGCGGTTGCGGTCGGGGAGTCGATCCGGAGAGGGCAGGTAGTGGGGCTGGCCGGCGCTCCCCATGGAAGCCCGGGGCTTCACCTCTCATTGCGGGTGGGAGATCGCTATCTGGACCCGGCCCGGATGCTGCGCTGCGTGGTTGATCCCGGCCCGGGGCTGAGGTTGATTTCGGAGACAACCCGCCGGCCCCTTTATGCTGTGCGCCGTGCGGCGCGGAATCCTGGGCGGAACCTTCGATCCTTTTCATGTTGTCCACCTGATGGCGGGCGAAGCTGCGCGCCACATGCTCGACCTCGACGTTGTCACCTACATCACCGCCGGTGACCCGTACCAGAAGCACGGCACCCCGATGTCGGACAAGGACCACCGATGGGCAATGACCGTTCTCGGCATCCAGGGGATCGAACACTTCGAGGCCGATGACCGCGAAGTCGAGCGCACCGGCCCCTCTTACATGATCGACACTCTCGAGACCTTTGACGATGACGAGGACATCTACTTGATCCTGGGGGCGGACGCGGCGGTGGGGCTTCCCAGCTGGCATCGGTGGCGTGATGTCGTCGAACGGACCACCGTCACCGTCATCTCCCGGCCGGGAGTTGCCGAGGAAGAGGTGGCCGCGACCGGTGCCCCCTATACCTGGCTGGACACGCCGGGCATCCCGATCAGCAGCACCATGCTGCGGGCCCGGGCCGAGGCCGGCCGATCGATCCGCTTCTTCGTTCCGGACCCGGTGTGGCGATATGTGGAGGAGAACCGGCTGTATGAACTTCCGTAGGCGCCGCGGTGCCGGGGTTGCTCTGCGTCCTCGTCCGGATCCGGGTGGTTCGGTACCACGACCGGCCGAGCCGGTTACGCGCGTCGGTGATCAGCCGGACTCAACTCCTCCCATCCCGCCACCCGAGAGACGACGCTGGCCGGTGGTGTTGGCCTCGGTGGCCGCATTGCTGATTCTGGCGGCGGCGGTGGGGGTTACCTGGTGGCAGGCCAGGGACGACGGGACGGGGCAAGCCGCCCCGGCCCCGGTCGCAGTGGGCGACTCTCATTCGGTGTTGATCGTGGTAGCCGGTGAGGATGGCCGGGCCGTCAGCCTGGCCCTGTTCGCCAGCGACGGGTTGGATGACCATCGACTGCTGGTTGCCCCCCGTGATTTGACCATGCAGCTTCCCGGCTACGGCGAAGGCAGCGTTGGTGATGCCCTGGCCATCGAGGATGCCAATCTGGTTCGCCTGGCCCTCATCAACGAGTTGGGTCTGCGCGTTGATGAAGTCGTCACGGTGGCTCCCGGCGAGGTAGCGGCCCTTCTGGGGGAGGCGGTCCGGGTCGACCTCCCGAATCCGTTCATCATCAGCACCGCCGAGGGCGACGTGGTGTCCGCCAGTTCCGGCTCGGATGTCTTCGTTCCCGAGACCGCCGAGACTCTGCTGGTCACCCAGGGGGCCGACACTCCGCTCGACTGGCTGGTTCGCCAGCGAGCTGTGTGGGAGGCCATCGCCCGTCAGTCGTCGGAGGCGCCCGGCCAGGCAGTTGCGGTGGTTCCCGGCCTGGAGTCAATCACCGAACCGCTCGGCGAGGCAGTCGTCAGCGTTATGCCGGTCGACAGGGTGGGAGTCGGCATCAGTGAGCTTTACGTCGTGTCGAGAGACTCAGAGCTGCTCAACGACCGCATCGCCTACCTCAGGTT
>JBPCTX010000357.1:0-4525 GCA_051011455.1 Acidimicrobiia bacterium
CAGGAACGCGCTCTCACCCCTCCCCTAACCCCTCCCGCAAGCGGGAGGGGAAGCGCTCCCACCCCTCCCCTGGGGCGATCTCAGCCCACCCCTTTGGTCTCCCACGCAAATCGTTCTCACCCAGTTGCTGAAAGCTGATAGCTGATCGCTGATAGCTGAAAGCCGACTCACGTCCCCGACGGCCTCTCAAGCGGTACCAGGCGGTGGTCTTGGGTGAAGAGGCGAGAGGCTGAGCCGAAGCTGACGATGGCCGTGGTGGTTGCTACTGAGCCGAGGATGAGGAACATGATGGCTGCCTGGACTTTGACGGCGTCGACGGGGTCGACTCCGGCCAGGATGAGGCCCGTCATGGCGCCCGGCAGGAAGACCAGTCCGACCCCCTTGGTCGTCTCGATTTGTGGGGACAGAGCGGTCCGGAGCGCAGAGCGGATGTAGGGCAGGGAGGCTCGCCGTGATGACTGGCCCAGGGCCAGGCGGGCCTCCACCTCAGCCCGCTTGTCACGCAGTTCCTCCACCACCCGGCGAGCCACCACCACGGTGGCGTTCATCGAGTTGCCGATCATCATGCCGGCCAACGGAACCAGGGCTCTCGCCTCCAGCGGGAAGATCCCCAGCCCGAAGATCGTGCCCAGCGTCACCGTCGCGGCCGCCCCGAAGGCGGCCAGGCCGATCGAGAGAAGGCCTGGGACTTCTGAGGCCCGCCGCGAGAGAACGACGGCGGCAAACACAACCATGATCACCACCCACGCCCACGAGAGAGCCAACGAGCGATCGGGATCGAGGATGAAGGCGAGCACGGCCCCGATTGCCAGCAGCTGAACCAGCGCACGGACCACCGCCACCGAAATGCTCTTCTCCAGATCCAGCCGGTTGAGACGCGACACGACCAGTGCCACGACAATCAGGATCAGCGAGGCAGCCAGTCCGAGAAAGTCGACATCACCCGGAGCCATCGTCACCCTCCAGGAACCGGGCCAGGCCGGGGTCGTTTACCCCCGCTAGTTGATCGGGTCGGCCGCTGAACCGGAGTGTCCCTCCGACCAGCACCGCTACCCGGTCGGCGATCCGACCCATCTGAGCGAGGTCGTGGGTCACCCAGATAATCGGCATTCCCTCGTCGGCCAGCCCTCTCCCCAGTTTCTCCAGGCGAGAGACCGCAGCACCGTCCAGCGACGAAGTGGGCTCGTCCATCAGCAGGACATCGGGACCGGCCAGCAAGGAGCGAGCCAGACACACCCGCTGGGCTTCGCCGCCGGACAACTCGGCCGCGGGGCGGTCCAGAAACGATCTATCCAGGGCCGCTCGCTGCAGTACGTCGCCGAACTGCGCGGAATCGGCTTCTCCATCTGCTTCGGCCAGGTTGTCTCGAACGCTCCCCGCAAACAGAACTGGACGCTGAAACACCATCCCCACCTGACGCCGCAACGCCAGGGGGTCCATCTCCGCCAGCGCCCGACCCCGGTAGGAAATGGTTCCTGAAGTGGGTACCTCCAGCCGGTTGCAGAGTCGGAGCAAGGTGCTCTTGCCTGATCCGCTCGGACCCACCAGGGCGGTGATCCCGCCGATTGGCAGCTCGAGATCGATCCCTCGCAGCCTGGCACCGGATGAACCGGCCACCGAGACTGCATCGAAGCTGAACAGTGGATCTGGCACCCGTCAAGCGTAGGTCGGCGAGTTAGCTCAAACGCCTCGTTGAACCTCAACAGAAGTACCGTTCGTGCCGATGGACTCACCGATGCCCGAATCTGCAATCACCTTCAAACGCGTGGACCGGCGCTTTGGCGATGTCCAGGCTGTGCGCGACCTGGACATGAACATTGCGGCCGGCTCCGTGGCGGTGCTGCTGGGACCCAACGGCGCGGGCAAAACGACCACCGTTCGTCTCGCCACTGGAGCCCTCGAGAGCGACGGCGGCACCATCACCGTGCTCGGCATGGACCCCCGCGTGGACGGCAACGAGATCCGGCGCGCCAGCGGAGTGGTCCCTCCCAAGGCCGCGTTCTACGAGCGCTTGAGCGGCCGGGAGAACCTCGAGTTTGCCGCCAAGCTGTGGGAGCTGGGATCGGCGGCACCGATCGACGAGTCGGCCGAGCGTTTCGGCATCGGCCACGCCCTGGAACAAGAGGTGGGTGGCTATTCCACCGGAATGCGGACGCGGCTGGCTCTGGCCCGAGCGATCCTGCACGACCCAACCGTCCTGCTGCTCGACGAACCGACGGCGGGACTTGACCCGGAGTCGGCACGGGCCGTGCTCGATCTGATCCGGGACATGGCCGGGCAGGGCCGGACCATCGTCATGTGTACCCACCTGCTGCACGAAGCCGAGGGGATCGCCGACCAGGTTGTCCTGATGAGTGAAGGCCATGCCTGGGTGGCGGGCCATCCCGACCACCTGGCCGAGAAGTTCTGGAACGACAATCGCGTCCACTTCGACGCCGAGGACCGGTCCCAGCTGGATGAGCTGCAGCATCTGGATGGAGTTACGGCGACGACAGTCAACGGCCACGTCACTGCTGAGCTCGAGCACCTGGATCGCCTACCCGACATCGTCGCCCACCTGGTGGGCCGCGGGGCGCGCCTGACCAGGGTGGAGCCGGTTCAGCCCACACTGGAGGAGCTGTATTTCCAAATGCAG
Organism: Acidimicrobiia bacterium; assembly: GCA_051011455.1. Taxonomy (GTDB): domain Bacteria; phylum Actinomycetota; class Acidimicrobiia; order Spongiisociales; family SHLN01; genus SHLN01. The sequence goes on from JBPCTX010000357.1 coordinate 2,636, forward strand.
CGGCACCGGCGCAACGCACCCGGGGGGACCGCAAAATGAACCTGCACCGGATCTGGGCCGTCGCCCGAACCGACATTCGACAGCTGATCAAGAGCCGGGACTACGTGCTGCCGATGGGCCTGCTTGCAGTTCTCTTCTTCGTGGTGATCCCGGTGGTCGCTCTCAGCGTCGTGTCTTCGGCTCAGAACAGCCAGGCCGTCAACCAGATCGGAACCGTCCTCCAGACACTGCCGCTCACCATCCAAGAGAACATCCAGGGTGACAGCCCGGAGGTGCGGGCCGCCTATGCCATCGCCGTCTATCTGCTGGCGCCGATCGCCGTAGTGGTCCCACTGACTATCGCGGCCGCGGTCGGAGCCAATGCCATCGTCGGCGAAAGGGAACGCGGAACGGGAGAGTTCCTGGCCCACTCGCCCATTACCGAGCGTGAGCTCTACGCCGGCAAACTGCTGGCCGCCCTCATCCCGGGATACGTTGCGACGCTGGCCGGATTCGGGGTCTACTCGCTGCTCGTCAACCTCATCGTCGGGCCGGACCTGGGCGGCTGGTTCTTCCCCACCAGCGGATGGTGGGTGCTGATCCTGTGGGTAGTGCCTCCCGCCATCGCAATCGCCCTCTCCTTGATCGTTCGCATCTCGGCCCGGGTGCAATCCGCAGCCGCTGCCCAACAGGCGGCCTCGCTGGTCTCATTGCCGGTGATCGTCGTCTCATACGCAGTCGCGTCCGGTCTGGTTTACGACCCGGCTCGCAGCGGATTGGTCACCGGGTTGATCGCCTGGGTCATCGCCTACCTGGGCCTGGCGAGCGGCTCACGGGCACTGCGGCGGGAGATATTGCTGGGAATCGGGATCAAGTCGGGCAAGCGCGTGACGGTCCCAAAGAGCTGACGGCGGCTAGCAGACGGTGCCCGGCTCGCAGAAGAGAGCTTCCCCCTCTTCGACAAACCGGTTGAGCAGCCAATCTGAGAGAGCGGGGAGGAGCCGATCGGCTGATAGGTAGCCGCGGGTGATGATGCCGTACTCCTCTCCGTCACGTACCAGCAGTGTCGGGAAGCCGTTGGCGCCCAGGGCGCGGGCCTCGGAGAAGTCTCTCCATGCGGCCTTGCGCATCTCGTCGGAGCTGAGCAGCTCGACGAACTTTTCACGATCGACCTCGAACCCTTCCAGCAACTCGGGATAGGCATTCCGATCCGTTATGTCGATGCCCTCGGCATAGAACGCGCGCTGGAGCCTGCTGTGGAACCGAAGGGCGTCGTCCGGGCTCAGCTCCCGCATCGACACCATGGCGATGGCAGGAGTCTCCGTGTCGTACACCCAGCCGTCGCGCCGCTCTAGGAACGAGTGGTCGAAAGGCTGCCCCGATGCGTGCTCAACCTGCTCCCAATGGTGGGCCAGGGTCATTGCCACCCGATCATCGAGTTCGTTTGCCTCCGGTCCCGGGCGCAGCCCGCCCACCACAACTCGAATCGGGATCTCATAGATCTCCTCCATGCGCTCAAGCACCGGAGCAAACCCCCAGCACCACGAGCACATCGGGTCACCCACATAGATGAATTCAAGATCGGCCATTGGTGACTCAACGGTACCGACTTGCGTGAGTATTCCGGGCTGTCAGCTATCAGCTATCAGCTATCAGCTTTCAGCTTTCAGCTTTCAGCTTTCAGCAGATACCCGGCTCGTATTAGCCGGCAATGTGCGATTTCTTCCTTCCCATGAGGGGAAGGTGGCAGCGGCCCGCAGGGCCGATGTCGGATGGGGGGAGTGACTGATCCGGCTCGAGGAGGGGTTGCGTAGCAGATGCCAAGCAACTGAGACGAAGGCCCACAGCCGACAGCAGGTGCGCTTACTGCTTATCGCCTGCTGCCCTTCTCACAAACGAGGACATGGGACC
>JBPCTX010000358.1:0-6751 GCA_051011455.1 Acidimicrobiia bacterium
TTTCGGGATCATCTGCGCCGGCCACGGCCGCCGCCGCGCCCCAGCCGGGCACCTCCAGGCCGGCTGCAAGCGGCGGCGGCTCGAGCCCGGCGCCGGCGGCAACCCCGGCGCCACCACCCCCACCGCCGGCTCCGGCTGCCCTGCCACCCCCGCCGCCGGTCCAGAGCTCCGGATCATGATCTCGGGCGGGTTCCGAGCCATGGGCACCGTGGTGGAGGTGCGGACAGGCCGCGAGGGCGACATCGAAGCAGCTCGCGGTCTATTCGAACGGATCGAGCAGGTGTGCAGTCGCTTCCGGGACGACAGCGAACTGAGCCAGATCAATTCCTGGCCCGGGCCCGCCGTCGGGTTGTCGCCCACCATGGCACAGGTGGTGGCGAGCGCCGCGGAGGCGCGACGACGCACCGGCGGCCTGGTGGACATCGGGGTCGGAAAGACCGTCCTGGACTGGGGCTACGACCGGTCATTCGTCAATGTGAAAGACCTCGACCTTCCTCCTGCCACCCCTGATAGTCCGACATGGGAACTGAACGAACGCCTGCTGCACCGCTCCCCCGGGATCCGACTGGACCTGGGGGGCATCGCCAAGGGGTGGGCCTGCGATCAAACCGTGGAAGCCGGCCTTGCGAGGATGGCAGGCGCCGGCGGTGACATCAGGTCGGCCGATCCGGCCACCGTCGTCGAAATCATCGACCCATGGTCCCGGCCGGCGGTGACGATCAACTTGGGGGTAGGGGCTCTTGCAACTAGTTCCGTGACCCGGCGGCGCTGGCAGGTCGGAGGCCGCCCGGCCCACCACCTCATCGACCCCCGTACCCTGCAGCCCTCGTCGTCCCCTGTGGTCAGCGCCAGTGCCGTCGCCTCCACAGCGGTTGAGGCCGAGGCCGCTGCTAAGGCCGTACTGCTCCTGGGAGCAGATGGCCTGGTCTGGGCCGACGACCAGGACTGGATCCGGTCGGCCGTAGCCGTGTGGAACGACGGAGGCGTCTATGCCACCACCGAACTGGAGGTGGCGGGATGACCTGGATGATCATCCGGGGGTCGGGATTGGCAGCCTTCGGTCTGCTGGCGGCGTCAACCATCTGGGGGCTGCTGGTCTCGAGTGGCTTCCTCGGCCGCCTCGTCAAAGCCAAGCCGCTGACCTATATGCACGAGTCTCTGGCAGTCGGAGCCATCCTGGCAACCGTCGTCCACCTGGCGGCCCTTTCGGTCGACGAGTTCATCGAGTTCGGCTGGCGGGAGCTTCTCGTACCCGGAGCCTCAAGCTTCGAACCTCTGTGGGTGACGTTCGGCGTCGTGGCCTTCTACGGGATGGTGCTGGTCAGCGCCAGCTTCTACGTTCGCAAACACATCGGTCAGAAGGCGTGGCGGCTCATCCACTTCAGCACCTTCGGCATATTCCTGGCCACCGCGATCCACGGCCTGATGGCCGGCACCGACAGCTCCAACCGCTACGTGCAATGGCTATACGTCGGCTCCACCGCCATCGTGCTGGGTCTGACTGCCACCCGGATCGCGGCCGGAGGAGCCAAGGCCCGTCCCAAGCGCCGCTCCCAACCGGCCCCGGCCCCCAGCCCCGCTGAGTCCGGCTAGTCGAACGCCGGGAACTCGAGGGAGACCTGGGCCCCGCCCTGGTCCTCAGGCAGGCTGAATGTCCCGCCCGCCGCCTCAGCAGTGCGGCGGGCGATGTCCAAACCGAGACCCGTCGACTCCCCCGTGCTGGTGCCTCGCTCTACCACTGCCGCATGCGGAAAGCCGGGACCTTCGTCCATGACGACTAGCCGGGAGCCCGCTTCGGTTCCTGCCACCACTACTGCAAACCCGACTCCGTCCGGCGTGTGGTCAAACACGTTCCCGATCATGGCATCGATGGCGGCCGCCAGGTCGGTGGCGTTGACGCCAACCGGATGAGGCCCGGGGTCGATGGCAACTTCCCAGCGCCGGCCCTGATCCTCCGCCAGCGCCCCCCAGAAGGTGGCGCGGTCTCTGGCCACCACCCCCAGGTCGGTTGCCACGCCGGCGCCTTCCCGCACCGGCCGCCGCGCCTCCTCGATGACGAAGTCAACGGTCTTCTCCAATTCGTCGACGTCATGGACAAGCTCCTCGACCGCGACGCGGTCATCCAGCCCTTCGATGTCCAGGCGCAGAGCCGTCAGCGGGGTGCGGAGACGGTGGGCCAGGTCTGCCACGGACTCACGCTCGGAGGACAGCAGTGCTCCTATTCGCTCCACCAGGCGATTGAAGGCCGACCCGACCTCGACCACCTCGGGGGGACCGGAAGGCTCAACCCTGACATCCAGATCGCCGTGCGACACCCGGCCGGCGGCCTCGGACAACTCACGAACGGGCTGAACCAGTGATCGGCCCATCCGGTCGGCTACGACCACCGCGATCAATATCAAGAACATGCCGAGCACGGCTAACAGCAGAACGATCTGCCAGACGTTCTGAGTGAGCAGCTCGCCGGGCACGAAGGACCGGACCACCAGAGAGTTCCCGGCCGCCTGCACAACCGGCACCACGATCACCGCGCCGCCCGGGGCGCCGGTCGTAATCGACTCTCCCAACCGGGCCCGGGCCTCCAGCTCTCCCATCTCAAACGGCTCTCCGACCACAGCGTCGTCGGCCAGCAGCACCGACATCTTCTCCTCGGACCGGACGGCCACTGTCGCCAACACGGCCTCGATCCGGACTACGTCGTCGGGTGGAACCAGCGACAGATTCTGGGCCACGATCTGTGCGTTCCGCTCCGCCGTGGACAGCGCCCGGTCGCGGGCCAGGTCGCGGACCAGGAACGCCAGGGGTACCAGGAATGCGACCACCACCATGGCGGCAACCGCGCCTGCCAGCAGTACCAGCCGCCGCCTCACGCGTCTGGATCGACGAGTTTGATACCCACTCCCCGCACCGTGTGCAGGTAGCGCGGCTCCGCCGCCGACTCGCCAAGCTTGCGCCGGAGCCACGACACATGGACATCGACGGTCTTGTCTGCTCCGCCATAGGGCTGGCGCCATACCCCGGCCAGGATCTCGCGCTTGCCGACGACCGTCCCGACCCTCTCAGCCAGGAACAGGAGCAGATCGAACTCGCGGCGGGAGAGCTCCAACCGGGTACCAGCCAGGGTCGCCTCCCGGGCCCCGGCCTCGATCACCAGGTCGCCGACCACCACCGGCCCTGAGGCCGCGTCGTCCCCCAGCCGCCGCAGCACCGCCCTGATGCGAGCGTCCAGCTGATCGGAGGAGAACGGTTTGACGACGTAGTCGTCGGCGCCGGCGTCGAGAGCCTTGACGATGACCGCTTCATCGTCGCGGGCGGTGGCAATGACCACCGGTACTGGAGACACGGACCTGATCATTCGGAGCACATCCAGTCCATCCACGTCCGGTAGCCCGAGGTCGAGAACCACCAGGTCAACCGGATCGGCGAGGGCACCCTCTACCCCGGACAGCCCGGTGGCCGAGCTCTGGACGTCGTGGCCACGCTGGGCCAGCGTTCGGGCCAGCGCCTCCCTGATGCGCTGGTCATCTTCAATCAGAAGGATCGAGGCCATGCGCTCACCATAAACGCCGCCCGGGCCCGGCCCGGCGCTCTTAGGGCAGTCTTAACCTGCTCTTATCCCGCCGGGAGCGATACTCACTTCTATGACAAGACAACGTGTCGGCCTGGTCACAGCCTGGTTCCTGGCGACATTTCTGGCCGTCGCCGTCGCTTCCCAGGCGGTTGGGTTGGTGGCGGATCGCGCCGTCGAAATCCCGGTTCAAGTGCCGGTGGCAGTTGCGCAACAGTCCTCTCTCGGCCCGCTGGTTGCCGATCCCGCCCCGCAGCCGGAACCGACTCCTCCGACCACAGTCGAACCCAATCCGGCCGCCCCTCCCACCACTGCAACGACTGCGACCTCCGCGACAGGCGGAACGACCATCACCTCGCCCGGCAACCAGGCCACCACAACCACCCTCGCCTCCACCACCAGCACGACCGTCGGGGCAACCACCACGACCACCACAGCCCCGCTGCTCGACTCGGGGTCATTCGTGGCCATCGGCGGCCAGGTCACCGCTGCCTGCACCGGACTCGACACTGTCAAGCTGCTCGGGGCGGTCCCGGTGGCCGGTTGGAGTCTTGAGGTCGAGTCAGAGGGGCCCAACAAAGTCCGGGTTGACTTCGAAGCCGGCTCGCAGGAGACGGAGATCGAAATCACCTGCTCAAACGGCCAACTCTCGGCCGAGATCGAGGAGTAGGAGCTCGGGCCACGCTCGGCCCATAGAATCCCTGCATGTCGCCGCGGCTCGACCTGATCGGAATCATCGTTGAGGACATGGCGCGGTCGCTGGCGTTCTATCGGCGGCTCGGATTCAACCTCCCGCCGGAAGCCGACGGCGAAGGCCACGTCGAGTCGAGTGCAGGTGGAATCCGGGTGGCCTGGGACACAGTCGAGGTGATCCACAGTTTCGACCCCGGTTGGCAGCCGCCGGTGGGTGGGCAGCGTATCGGGCTTGCCTTCCTGTGTGACTCCGCATCCGATGTAGATGCAACCTACGCATCGCTAACGGCCTCCGGATACGAGGGACTTCATGAGCCGTGGGACGCGTTCTGGGGCCAGAGGTACGCCGTGATCGGCGATCCCGACGGCAATCCGATCGACTTGTTCGCTCCGCTGGCAGATATCTAGCAGGCCGACCGTCACCGGCGGCATGCCGGCGCCTGGCAATCAACGAGCTTTGTGGGATGCTGGCTGCCGGTGCTTCCCGAATTCCGAGCGCCACTGAGGAAAGGACAAGATCATGTGCTTCGATCACGATGCCGTCCCGCCGATCGAACCCATCGCCGGAGCTGCCTTCAGCACCGAACGAACGACGCTGATCTCGGCCGATGGCACCGAATTCATGGCATATGCGGCTCGTGCCGGAGTCCCCGGCCAGCCCGGCATCGTCGTGATGCCAGACGTTCGTGGTCTCTTCCCGTTCTACGATGAGCTCGCCGACCGCTTCGCCGAGCGGGGCTTCGACGCCATCGCCATCGACTACTTCGGCCGCACTGCCGGTGTTGCTGATCGGGATGCCGAATTCGACTTCTGGCCCCACGTCGAGCAGGCCACTCAGGCCGGGGTGACCGCCGACGTGGCCGCAGCCATCGACAACCTGCGAGGCAACGGCGGTGGCGCCTCTCGCCCCATCTTCACCATTGGCTTCTGTTTCGGTGGCTCGGGCTCGTGGCTGCAGGCGGTGGAAGGGCACGGCCTGTCAGGGGTGATCGGCTTCTATGGGCGGCCGGTGGAGCCGCGTCCCGATTTCTCCGCGCCTGCCGCGGTAGCCGGCGATTACGAGTGTCCGGTTCTCGGGCTGATGGGTGGCGCCGACGCATCGATCAGCGCGGAGGACGTCGCCACGTTCGACCGGGCGCTGGCCGACGCTGGTGTGACCCGCGAGATCCTGACCTACGAGGGGGCGCCACACTCGTTCTTCGACCGTGCCGCCGCCGAATACGCCGACGTGTCGGCCGATGCCTGGGATCGGGTGCTCGGCTTTATCGAAGCCAACCGGTAGTCGGACTATGCGCCGCTTAGCCGTCCTTCTGGGATTCGTGCTGGTCACAACCGCTTGCGGCGGAGGCGACGAGGCCGACGATCCCACCACCTCAACGGCACCCACCGCCACCACCGAAGCGACCTCAACCACCTCAACGGCACCGACTTCTACCACCGAAGCCACCTCCGCTACCACAACAACCGAGCCTGCTCCCCCGGAGCCGGAGGAGGCAATGCAGCTCAGCTCCCCGGTATTCGACCACGAAGGCGCCATCCCGGCCCGCTACAGCTGTGACGGGGAAGACATCTCTCCGCCTTTGACGCTGAAGGCGATCCCTCCCGGAGCCGGCGCCATGGTGCTAATCATGGACGATCCGGATGCGCCGGTCGGAGTGTGGGACCACTGGGTCGAATATGACATCCCGGTCCTGGAGGTCATCGCCGAGGACGCCGTCACCCTCGGAACGAAGGGCCTCAATTCGTGGGGCCGGGACGGATATGGGGGCCCCTGTCCACCGGGCGGGACCCACCGTTACATCTTCACCGTGTACATCCTCGAAGCCGCGGTCGGTCTGGAGCCGGGTGCCACCAAGGGCGAGGTCCTGGCTGCGATCGCTGATCATGTGCTGGCAGAGGCCACCCTGATGGGGACCTACAGCCGCTGAGCAACCGGGCTTCGAGCTATTCCTCGGCGGCCAGGTTCCCGACCGAGAGGGCCAGTAGTTCCGGTTCCACCCGCTCCATCTCTTCGGTGAATCGCGCGAATGCCCGCTCGACACCGTTCGCGTCGTCGGCCCTGGCCAGGGTCACGACCTCCTGGCCGGCCTCGAAGGCGGCAGAAGCCCCCAGTGTGCCGAGCTCTCCTTTGAGCCGGTGAGCCACCTTGGCCGACTGCGCCATATCTTGGGCGCCAACCGCCTGCGCCAGCTCTTCGAACTGCTCGGGATACCCATCCAGGAAGATCCCGGTGATCTCGGCGAGCACCTCCATGCTGCCTCCCACCCGGCCGAGGGCGCCTGCCACGTCGATGAGCGTTCCCGTGACCGCATCAGCTGGTGAGCTGGTGGCCGGGGGCTCCTCCGCGATCTTGCCGGCTTCGGCGTATGAAACGAGTTGCTCAATAGTGGCAAACAACTCTTCGGCCTGGAACGGCTTCGAGACATAGGCATCCATGCCGGCCGCCAGACACCGATCGCGATCTCCCTTCATGGCGTGGGCGGTGAGCGC
>JBPCTX010000359.1:0-3880 GCA_051011455.1 Acidimicrobiia bacterium
GCGGTGGTGTTCTGGGCGGTCTTCTTCGGCGGCTGACCGGCTAAGAGTCGTCGCTCTCGAGGTTGGCCGCTACCCATGACTGGGCATCGGCGTAGGCGCGGCGGACGGTCGCCCCTAGGCGCTCGTCGGTCGGATAGATGTTCTCTTCTCCTACCACCGCGGTCACCCCGGTTACCTGCAACTGGTGTTGGATCCGCTCGGTGGCGGACACAATCATCATCTTGCCTCCAACGGCCGCCAGCGACTGGGCATACCTGCGCAACACGTCCATGAAGGTGGTGCCCAGGTCGTTGCGCCCCCGCATGCGGAGGATGACCACCGCGTTGGTCGAGTCCGAGGTCACTCTGGGAAGCTCTTTCTCGAGGATGGGAGCCGCCGCGAAAAAGAGGCTTCCGTAGGGCATGAGAACCAGCACGTCGTTCGGCTCGATCGTGGCCGGAGGATCCTGCTCCAGCACGGTGCCGTCCTGGTCGAGAACCCACCGCTTCATCGCCACGTCGTTCGACTGGCGAACCACGTAAAGGATGATCGAGATGCCGACCCCGACCAGCACAGCATTCTGAAGCGGAATGATCATGGTGAGGACGAACGTCACACCCAGCACAACGGCCTGGATCTGGCCCGTTTTCCACACCGAAATCAGGTTGTCCGGCTTGATAGTCCGGTAGCCCACCAGCATCAAGAGTCCGGCCAGGGCCGGCATGGCGATGAACTCGACCACCCCGGCAAACACCACAATCAGGATCCCCATGACGATGCCGGCGATGAACAGAGCCTGCCGTGAGCGAGCCCCGGCGGCAGTCACCAGAGAGGTGGCCGACATCGATCCACCGACGGGCATGCCCTGCAAAACACCCGCCGCCACATTGGCAGCACCCTGCCCTATGAAGTCGCGGGAGGCGTCCGGATAGTTGCCATCCGGGTTCGGGAAGTTGCCGGAGATCCCGGCGCCCTGCACCAGTCCGACGAAGGCCAGGGCAAAGGCGGGGATTATCAGACCCGGAATCGCCCCAAAGCGGGGCATGACCGGCAACGGCAATGAGTTGGGGATCGAAACGATGTCTTTCAGCTGCTGAACCCCATCGGCGCTGAAGACGACTACGGCGGCCGAAGTCACGACGATGGCTACCACCATGCCGAGCGAACCGAGCCGTGTCTTCTCCAGGAGCACGATCAACACGATGGTGCTGAGCCCGATGAGAATGGTCGGCCAATGTGCCTGGCCCAGGTTGAACAAAGTGTCGAAGGCGCGCAGAACCCGGTTGCCCCCCTCAGCCTCATAACCGGTGAAGCTGTCGAGTTGGCCGAGAATGATGTTGACCCCCACCGCGTTGAGGAAGCCGACCATCACCGCGTTCGATACGAACCGCAGAATGGACCCCATCTTCAGAAGCCCCAGCCCGAGCATGACCAACCCGGTAAGGATCGAGAGCATGAACAGAGTTCCCCCAGGATCGTCGCTCCCGTGAACAGGGCCGACGTCGGTAATGACCATTGCCATCGCCCCGGTGGCCTGTACCGCCATGAAGGCCGAACTGGTGAAGATCGCCCCGGTAAAGGTCCCGACCATGTAGGCGTACAGGCCGTAGACGGGATTCACGGAGGCGAGCAGGCCCCCCGCCAATCCGTCGGGAACGCTCTGGACGCCAAGTACGACGCCGGCAACGGCATCCTCACTAAGCGTTTCTCGCTGGAGCCCCAGTCGGGGAAGCTTCAAGGCGTGGCCTCTCCGTCAAGGACAGTTTCCTGCTTGCCAAACCACGACGCCACTACGACCTGGGTGACGAGCAGGACGATGAACACGGAGATGACCGCCGGAACGACCCCCTCAACGTCGGCGAAAGAGGCAGTGGCGATCAGCAACACGGGGCCGGCATTGCGGCTGGAGGCGAGGATCCCACCGGTCACCCGGGTTCCCGTCGGGGCCGGAGCCAGCAGCGCCCCGGCCACCATCCATCCGACTGCCGCCACAAACGCTGCCACCAGAACCCACGACCCGATCAAGTCGATCACCTGCTGGAGGCCTCCGACCACGACCGCAAGGATCACCAACCCGAAGGTAACCGAGGAAATCTTCTTGACGGTTCCCTGCCATTGGCCGGCAACCTTGGGAACCCAGGCCAGCATTGCCATACCCACCGCGAAGGGCACGATCTGCAGCACAACGATGGAGAGCACGAGTTCGCCAAGGTCAATCGACCCGCCCCCGGCCTCGGCCACATCGCCCGCACCGAGAATCAGATCGACGGTGAGGGGGGTCGTCACCGAACCTATTACGGCGAGGATCGCCATGCTGGCTGCGCCTGCTACGACGTCGCCTCGCTGAATAGTGGTGAGCGAAACGGCGAAAGGCGCGCCGGGCGAACAGGCCACCAGCACGAGCGCCACATAGGTGGCTCCCTCGAGGGGAAACGCCTCCGCCAAGCCCCACCCGATCAACGGGACAACCACCAGAGATGCCACCAGTGCTCCGCCCAGCCACCGGGCGTTGCGGAGGACACCGGACAGATGGCCCATCGAGGTGACCAGTCCAACGTTCAGCATGGTCGAGACTATGAACGCCAGGAACACGGCATTCATGAGGGCGAGAACGGCATCCACTTGCGGTGCTCCTTAGATCGAAGGCAAAACTACCAGCCATCTCTGCGGAGCCACAAGGCAGCCACCGCCCCGGCGAAACTATCCGAGGGCGGGCCGGGATTCGTCGGAACTCTGCTCTCCCCACCACAACACCCTTTGGGGGAATGCAATCGTGATCCCGGCTTCATCCAGGGCACGCTTGAGATCGATGGCTGCCTGGTGACGGACCGCCCAGGCGGTGGGTATCTGCGGCTCGTGCCAGAACCACACGGCCGCGTTAATGGTGGAGTTATCAAACGTGTTGACGAACACTTGCACCGGCGGGTCGGCCACCACTCCTGCCGTGGCCTGCACCGCGGTCCGCAGCACCTCCGCAGCCCGCTCCAGGTCAGACCCGTAGGCGAGGCCGACATCCAGTATCGAGCGTCGGACCTCGGCCGCGGTGTAGTTGACGATGGGCCTATCGAGGACCAGCCGATTTGGAACATGCACGAATTCGCCCCCCATCGACTCCACCACCACGGTCCGGGCGTTGACGTCCCGCACGATGCCCTCATGCTCACCGAGCAACACCTGGTCGCCGGGATCAAACGGCCGGCGTGTTTGCAGAGTGATGCCGGCCGCGAAGTTCTCGAAGAAAGGCCTCAGCCCCAGTAGCAGTACCACCGTCGCCAGGCCCAGCATCGACACAAGCGGAATCACCTCGAACCCGAGGAACCCCAACGCCGCCCCGAGGGAGTAGAACACAATCGAGTAGAAGGCGATACGGCTGGCCAGAGTGAACAGCTGCGGACTGCCCAGCTCGGTCCGGTCCCCCAGCGCCCGGATCGAGCGGCGGGCCAACCGCGCCAGTACCACGCCTGCCACAAACACCGCTATGGCTGCCGATCCCGTCACCCAGGTGACCTGAATCGCCTCGAGCGACTCGGCGAGCTGGTCGACATCGGGCCCAACGTCGACGGTCTGAAAGTTGATCAAGCGGCCTCCCGGGGACCTACGGTGTCAGTGGTAGGCGGTGATCGGCCCCCGCATGGGGCATTATTGCTCCGGGTCAACCATCCCGGCCGGATTTCCGCCCGATGGGTGCCATCCCTCATTCGGATTACCGATGGCCGGTCGCTAGCTTCGCAGGAGAACGACGAAAGGCGGGGCTCATGCCAGATGGCAAGCCGAACATTCTGGTTTTGTGGGGCGACGACATCGGGATCACCAACCTCATCTGCTACTCGGACGGGATCATGGGGTATCGAACCCCCAACATCGACCGGATCGCCGACGAGGGTGTGCGATTCACCGACTA
>JBPCTX010000360.1:0-17590 GCA_051011455.1 Acidimicrobiia bacterium
GGACGGGCCTTGCCGAAGAGCTCTCCGTGAACCAGGCCGATCTCGTCGGCTTCGGCAGGGTCGGTGATAAAGGTGCGGGTGCGGATTACCTGCTCGAGGCCGGTGCCGGCTTCGGCGAGAGCGGCGGCGATGATCTGGCCGCAGCGTCGCATTTGATCACCGGCGGTGACGGCCACCGGTTGGCCGGCTTCGGGGACCGGAGCGGTGCCGGACACCAGCACCCGATTCCCGACGACCACCGCTCGCGAGAAGCCGATGGCGTCTTCGTAGGGGGATCCCGACCTGATTCGTTTGTCGATCACGCGACCTCCTGGAACCGAGAATACCCGTCACCTGACCAGCATCACCTCCTCCCAGGCATCCTGGAACTGGGTCGTCCCCTCACCATTCCACAGCGACCCGTCGGCGTCGCGAGGCTTCGCCAGACCCCAGAGAGTCTGCTTGAGGCTGGTCGCCTCATCGCGCAGCCCGGCGACGACGGCGGCAGCATGACGATCGACCAGCGGACCGGCCGGCAGCCTGACTCCGCCGCCTCCGTCACCGGGAACTACCCCGGTGACAATCGCAAACAGCTGAGCCACCAGGTTGATGCGCTCGCCGGCATCGTCGGCGATGGCGTCAATCGCCAGACCGTATGCCCCGACGAAGTATCCGAGGTTGGAGGCATGCGGATAGGGGTCGGCCGCATCGAGGCCCCGATTGGTGAAGTGGCCGAGCCGGTCCACACCACCCAGCAGGTCGGCCAGAATCACGTCCAGCTCGTCGAGTCGGTCGGCTTCGATCATCTGTTGAATCCAGCGCGACAGGGTGTTGGCATGTGGATCGGATCGATGATTGAGCTCGGAGATCGTCGCAGCCGGGTCGCGGCGCAGAAGCGACGCCAACCCGCCCAGGACCTCTCCGCGACCGACCGGCCCTGTCACCCGGGAATCCGCAGTGGCCGCCAGCTCACCTGCCACTGCCACAAAGACATCCGCCCGGAGCGCGGCATCTTCCAAGGTGGCCGCCGCCGCCAGAAACTGAGGCACGGCATCCAGGCGGACGCGAGGCCGCTCATCCCGACGGGAGCGGTGGTGACCGAAGAGATGGGAGCCGAGCCAATCAGGTGGAGCCTGTTCGAGCGCCCGGCCGAGAGCCGCGGGCGGGACCGCCCCCAACAGCGACCCGATCTGGCCCCAACCGTCGTTCTCGGGGCTTCGGGTAGCCCACAGCAGCAGGGCTAGTTCCACCCTCTCCTGCGGAGGGGTGGAGACACTAGCGGCCTCGATGATCTCCCCGGTCTTGCCCTCGGCGGCGAGGCGGGCCAGTTGCTCAGGGCTCAGGCGAGCGGCCAGGTCGGAGAACAGCCGATCTTGCTCCGCCGAGCTGAAGCCTCCGGCCCATCCGTCCAGCTCACGCATCCACACACCCAACTCGTGTTCGCTGAGCCCGGCCACTGCACCAGATGCCTCCAGGGGTTGCAACGACCTCAGCGTCTCGGCTACCACGGTCAGATCACGGTGACCCACATCTGAGAAGAGATTGTCTTGCAGCGACGCCCTGATCTGCCGGGTAGCCGCCGAAGTCCGGCGGGCCCGGGCGGCGAGAAGGGCGAGGCCGGCCACCAACGCCGCCATTGAAGGTCCGGAGAAGGGCATTGCCGGCACACTTCCCGGGACCGGCGCCGGCAAAGCCGGAGCGTCTGGCCGCCTGACGGGCGCGGGCTCCAGAGAGAGGGCGGCGGCCGGAGACTCCGGAATCGAGGTGGGAGGGGTGGGATCCGGCCCTATCGAGCCCGGGCCGAACAGGCCCAGAAGGACAAGCAAAGTCGCCGACCACAGCATCGGGCCAGCATGCGGCAGCGCCTCGGTCGATTCAAGAGGTCTGTCCGGACGGATGGACGGTCAGTGCAGAAGGGCCCGGGCGGACTCGACGTCGGCTCCGATTTGCTCTACCAGGGCAGCCACCGAGTCGAAACGCTGCTCGGGTCGCAGCCGCTCAACGAACTCCAGAGTCAGGTCGCTGCCGTAGAGATCGCCTGAGAAGTCGAGCAGATGAGCCTCCACCACCTGTCGAACCCCATCGAAGGTGGGACGTACCCCGATGTTGACGACCGCCGGAAGCCGGTCGTTGGCGACTTGCGCAAAGGCTGCATACACACCCCGGCCCGGGATGACGAGCGCCGGGCGGATCTCGAGGTTGGCGGTTGGAAACCCGATCTCGGCCCCCCGGTGGTCGCCGGCCACTACCCGTCCGGTCCGGCTGAAGGGACGGCCCAGCAGCTCGGCTGCGGCCGCGACATCCCCCTCGGCCAGCGCCTTCCTGATCAGTGTGGATGAGATGGATCCGGAGCCGGTCTCCAACAATTGGACCGCCTCGACTGCGAAGCCGAAGTGATCCCCCAGCCGGCGCAGTTCGTCGACGTCCCCGGCCGCGTCGAGACCGAAGCGGAACCCGGTGCCAACCACCACCAACCGGGCACCGAGCCCGTCTGCTAGCACGATCCGAACGAATTCATCCGGCGGCAACGTCCGCATCCTTTCGTCGAAAGTCAGCACAGCTGCGAAGTCGAGGCCGGCATCCTCGAACAAAGCCAGCCGCTCGTCCGGCGTGCTGATCAGCTCAGGAGCCCGATCGGGAGCAATGGTGGCGAGCGGATGGCGGTCGAAGGTGACGGCGCCCATCGGTAGCTCACCGAGCGAAGCCGCATCGTCGAACAGGACTCGCAACATCTGACGATGGCCGAGGTGAACCCCATCGAACACCCCGATCGAGACCGCCACTCCCCCGGGATGCGGCGCCCAGACCCCCGGATCTCCGACCAGCACCTTCATGCGATCACAACCTCGGCCCGGGCCGACTCGTCCCTCGGTCCGTATACGGCCAACAGCCGACCGTCCTGGTCAAGCACCGCCGTCAGCGCCTCAATCGGGAGGTCGGCCAGCGACAGCACCGACCCGTGCGAGACCTTCTTGCCCACCTCGGCGTCGACCTGCACCCGCGAGAGATCGGCCAGACCGCCCGCCAGCGACAAGACCGCCGACTGGATCAGCTCGGGATCGTCGATGTAATGGTCGAGCGGATGAGCGTCTTGCACCTGCAGCGAGCCGATGCTGGTACGCCGCAACGCCACCAGATGTGCCCGCCCGCCCAGCGAGACGGCGATGTCATCGGCGAGGGATCGGACGTAGGTGCCGCTCGAGCACTCAGCCCGGAGGCCGACTATCGGAAAGTCGCTCGCCTCGAACCCGGTCACTTCCAGGCCGTGGATGGTGACCGGCCGGGGCGGACGCTCAACCTCCTTGCCCTCGCGGGCCAGTTCATACAGTTTGCGGCCCGACATCTTGATGGCGGAGGTCATAGGTGGCACCTGATCGATGTCACCCCGGAACGCTTCAAGCGCCTGCTCAACGTCCTGTCGTGACACCGGCATCGGTTCTCTGGCCGTCTCTGTGCCGTCGGCATCCAGCGTGTCGGTGGCGACCCCAAACTGTGCCCGCGCCTCGTAGACCTTGGACCGATCCGACACGAAGCGCAGCAGGCGCGTGGCCCGCCCCAGCCCGAGTACTAGCAGGCCGGTCGCCATCGGATCGAGAGTGCCGGCATGACCTACCTTGCGGGTCCCGGCCAGGCCGCGCACCTTGGTGACCACATCATGGGAGGTCCACCCGGTCGGCTTGTCGACGAGCAGGAAGCCTTCAGGTGCCACGCAGCTGCTCCCGGACACGATCGATGACCTCGGCCGCAGGTGCTTCCATCGTGAAACCGGCAGCCCGGGCGTGGCCTCCGCCGCCGAGAGCTGCAGCCAGCCGGCCGACATCAGCCACCGCCCGCGAACGCAAGCTCGCCTTGGTCCCTTCAGCGGTCTCAGTGAGCAGGACCGCCACGTCGGCTTCCTTCGCCACCCGGATGTAGTCGATGAGCCCCTCGACATCGACGGGCGCTAGACCGGCGGACGACAGATCGGCACTGCGCAGTTCCGACCAAACCAATGACAGCTCTGGTTCCAGCGCTGCCCGGGCCTGGACCGCACCGGCCACCGCCAGGAACCCGAATGGCGCGTTCTCATAGACCAATTGCCCGATGGCCTCGGGATGCGCTCCGGCCTCGACCAGGTCGGCTGCCACCCGAAAGGTGCGGGGCGACGTGTTCGAATACTGGAAGCGCCCGGTATCGGTCACCACCCCCATCAACAAAGCCATCGCGGCCTCGGCGTCGATCGGCCAGCCCAGCCCGCGAATGAGGTCGTAGGCCAGCACGGCTGAAGCTGCCACCTCCCCATCGATGAGGTTGATGTCGCCAAACCCCTGGTTGGTGATGTGATGATCGACCACGATCAGGGTCCCGGCCGCCTGCGAGGCGCCCGCCAGCGAGCCCAGGCGTGACCGGTCGGCGGCGTCGAAAGTGACCATCACCGCCGGCTCGGCCGGGAACTCCGCGGGAGGGACCAGAAGGTCGAGGGGGAGAAGGTCGAAGTAGTCGGGCAACTCAAAAGGCTCGCCGAAGCTCACGACCGCCTTCTTTCCGGCCGCCGCTGCCGCCCTGGCAAAGCCAACCGCCGAGCCGAGAGCATCGCCGTCCGGCTTGATGTGGCAGCTGACCGCCAGCGAATCGGCAGCCCCCAGGGCGTGGACCGCCGCCGCCATGCTCTCTTCCAGCGTGGAATCAGCCGTCATCTTCAGTGCCGATCTGGCGCAGAATCGAATCGATCCGCATGCCGTCTTCGAGTGAGGAGTCGACCCGGAACTCCAGCGCCGGGGTGTACTTGAGCCGCACCTGGGCTCCCATCCGGGAGCGAATGTGAGGCGCCGCCCTCTCCAGCGCGGCGGAGCAGGCGGCCTTCTCTTCCTCCGATCCGAGGGCGGTGTAGTAGACGAAGGCATTGTGGAGATCGGGCGAGGTGTCGACGGCGGTGACCGTCACGAACCCGACGGCGGGGTCCTTGAGATCGCGGATCTCCTCCGCAATCACCTCGCGCAGCAACTCGTTGACCCGCGGCATGCGGGGCCCTCCCCTCATTGCCCCTCCAGATAGGAGACGGCGACTTCCAGGAGCTCGGCATCCGGGCGCCGATCGAAGTAGCGCTTGATGCCGGCGATCAACCTCTGCAGCTGCCCGGCATCGGCGGCGACGAGGGCCGCCCCCAACGACGCTCGCTGCCACTGATCCTGATGGTCGACCTCGGCCAGAGCCGCCGCCGGGAATGCCTTGCGCAGATCTGTGGTCAGGATGCTCATGCGGTGGCGCTTCTCCTTGAGCGAGTGGACGTCGGGTATTCGAAGCTCGACCCGCAGTGCGGCAGCATGCATGAGCCAGACCTTAAACCCGCGCTACCTCGCGCAACTCGTAGGACTCCAGAACGTCACCTTCCTTGATGTCACGGAAGTTCTCCAAGCCGATGCCGCACTCGAAGCCTGCCGAAACCGAGCGCGTGTCGTCTTTGAAGCGGCGCAGAGATGCCACCCGGCCGTCGTAGACGACGACGCCGTCGCGCACCAGCCTGATCTTGGCCCCGCGTGTGATCTCTCCCTCGGTGACATAACTAC
This sequence comes from Acidimicrobiia bacterium, assembly GCA_051011455.1. GTDB lineage: Bacteria > Actinomycetota > Acidimicrobiia > Spongiisociales > SHLN01 > SHLN01. The sequence goes on from JBPCTX010000360.1 coordinate 5,526, forward strand.
CGGCGATCGTGCCCAGCCGCGGAGCCCGGAAGGTGGCCCTCACTTCAGCGACACCCAGTACGTCCTCAACCTCATCGGGTGCTAGCTGGCCGACCAGCATCTGCTCGATCTCGTCGAGGAGCTCGTAGATGATGCGGTAGGTGCGGATCTCGACTCCGGAAGCCTCGGCGGCTTTGCGGCTCTTGGAATCGGGGCGGACATTGAATCCAACAATCACTGCGTGCGAGGCATCGGCCAGCAGCACATCGCTCTCGGTGATCCCGCCCACGGCCGAGGCCACTACGGTCAACTTGCCGCCTTCGCGCCCGATCTCCGAGACCTTGTCACGGATCGCTTCCAGCGAACCGGTCACGTCGGTCTTAATGATCAAACGGAGCTCCGCGTCGTCGGCGGTCCGCATCTCTTCGAGCAACTGAGACATCCGCTCGGCGGGGGTGGGCACGACAAGGTTCTTGGCCCGCAACTCATCAAGCGCGTCGGATGCCAGATTGCGGGCAGTCCGATCGTCGGGAGCCACCTGGAAACGGTCGCCGGCGCTGGGAACATCCGACCAGCCCATGATCAGCACCGGGGTGGATGGCCCGGCCTCTTTCACCTGGGCACCGTTGTCGTCGATCATCGCCCGCACCCGGCCGGAGACCGCGCCGGCTACCAGCACATCGCCGACCCGCAGGGTCCCGCGTTGGACTATGACGGTGGCCACCGGGCCGCGGCCCTTGTCCAGATTGCTTTCGATGACCACGCCTTCGGGATTGGCGGTGGGGTTTGACTTGAGGTCTTCCAGCTCGGCGGTCAACTGGATCAGCTCGAGCAGCTGATCCACGCCCTCGCCACTGAGGGCAGACACTTCGGCATTCACCACTTCGCCACCCAACTCCTCGACCACAATCTCGTGCTCGGTTAGCTGGGCTCTCACGGCGTAAGCGTCGGCCTCGGGCAGGTCCATCTTGTTGACTGCCACCAGCATGGGCACTCCTGCTGCCTTGGCGTGGCTAATGGCTTCGGCAGTCTGGGGCATCACGCCGTCGTTGGCGGCTACCACCAGGATCACGATGTCGGTGACGTTGGCGCCGCGGGCCCGCAAAGAGGTGAAGGCCTCATGTCCCGGGGTGTCAATGAAAGTGAGTTTCGAGCCTTCGACGCTGACTTGATAGGCCCCGATGTGCTGGGTGATGCCTCCTGCCTCGCCGGCAACGACATTGGCGTGACGGATGGTGTCCAGCAGCTGGGTCTTGCCGTGATCAACGTGCCCCATGACGGTGATGACTGGTGGCCTGGTGGCAAGGTCGTCGGCCGAGTCCTCCTCGTGGACCAGGGCTCGCAGCGAAACGACCTCTTCTTCTTCCTCCTCCTCAGGCTCGGCAACGGTCACCAGGAAGCCGAAGGCCTCCGTCAGCGGGTGGATGATCTCTTCCGGCACCGGCTGGGCCGCAGCGGCCATCTCGCCCATCGCCATGATTGCCTTGACAAGGGCGCCGGTCGGTCGGCGCATGAGGGTGGCCAGTTCGGCGACGCTTACTCCGTAGGGGACTTCGAGCAGCTCCAACTCTCCACTGAACACCGGTCCGTCCGACTCAGCTTCGTCCTCTCCGGACTCAGCCTCTTCCTCTTCGGGTTCGGGCTCGTCATCGGAGGGCTCCGCTATCTCGTCGGCAGCCGGCTCCTCGGTGGCGGCGTCGGTCGTCGCGGCCTCCTCGTCCTGGTACGAGAGCCTGAGCAGCTCGGCCTCGTCCTCATCCAGACCCGAAGAGGCAGTCTTGACTTCCAGACCGAGCTCCTGGGCTCGCGTCAGCACATCCTTCGACTCGAGGTCGAGGGTGCGGGCCAGTTCGTAAATCCGGGTCTTACCCACGGACCTCCCCTTCTGATTCGTCTACGTCGGCTGCCGCTTCAGCAGGCTCCTCCTCAGCAGGCTCCTCCTCAGCAGGCTCCCCGTCGGCAGCCGGCTCCTCCTCGGCGGCAGGCTCGGCTCCCTCAACCGCTTCGGCGGGCGGCTCGGCAACTGCCTCGACAGGCTCAGCTCCCTCAACCGCTTCGGCGGCTTCGGTCTCCTCAGCCTCCTCAGGCTCGTCGGGGGGCAGGCCCTCGGGGTTGCTCTCGGGGCGGATGTCAATGCGGTAACCGGTGAGGCGGGCGGCGAGGCGGGCGTTCTGCCCTTCTTTGCCAATGGCGAGGGAGAGCTGACCATCGGGCACGATGACGATGGCTTCCTTCTCCTCTTCGTCGATTCGAACCTCGCGTACTCCCCGCACGGGGCTGAGCGCCTCGGCGATGAACTGCTTCTGATCATCCCGGTACTGGACCAGGTCGACCTTCTCGCCCCGCAACTCGTTGACAACCTGGCGTACCCGGGATCCGCGGGCCCCGACGCAGGCTCCCACCGGATCGACTGACGGGTCGTTCGAGAAGACGGCCAGTTTGGTTCGGTGACCAGGCTCGCGAGCGATCGCTTTGATCTCGACGACGCCCTCGAGAAGCTCGGGCACTTCCAACTCGAAGAGAGCCTTGATGAAGTCGGGATGGCTGCGAGAGGCGACGATGGGAGCTCCCTTGCCCTCTTCTCGCACCTCCAGGACCAGCGCCTTGACGCGGGCACCGCGATCGAGACGCTCATAGGGGATGCGCTCGGAGGACGGCATGATCGCCTCGGCGTCGCCAAGATCCAGCATCGCGTAGCGGTGATCGACCTGCTGGACGATGCCCGTGACCAGGTCGCCCTGGCGGCCCTGGTATCGGTCATAGACCTGTTCGCGCTTGGCGTCGCGCAGACGCTGCTGGATGACCTGCTTGGCGGTCTGGGCCGCGATTCGGCCGAAGTCGTCTGGAGTGTCCTCCCATTCGCGGACGACATTGCCGTCCTCATCCAATTCCTGGGCGTACACCAGCATCTCGCCGGTATCGGGGTCGATGGTGACGCGGGCCTCCTCAGCTGCCCCCGGGCTTCTCTTGTATGCAGAAACCAGGGCGTTGGCGAGGGCATCGAGGATCGTCTCGACGGGGATGCCGCGTTCACGCTCCAGGTGTTCGAGCGCTTCCATCATCTCAAAATGCATGGCTACCTACTTAGCTTTTCCAGGCTTCGGCTGGGAAGGAAGTTCGTAAATCGTGCGAGCCCTGGCCACCTCCGAGTAGGCCACCCGGCTCTCAACACCGGTTTCGACAACGACGAACCCGGCATCATCTGCCTCGGTCAGCTCGCCTTGCAGGGCTTTGCCGGCAGTGGTCTTGACCCGGACTGGACGACCTATCGACTTCTCGAAGTGCCGGGGGCGCCGCAGCTTCCGCTCCAACCCGGGTGAAGTGACCTCGAGGTTGTACGACTCAGGAACCAGCTCTTCGTTCTCGTCGAGCAAGCGGGAAACCCCTCTTGACACGTTGGTGATGTGGTCGAGATCCATACCCCCGTCGGCGTCCACGACCACGCGCACAGTCCGGCCGGACAATTCCAAATCGTCCAGCTCGACCTGCTCCTCGACGAGGAACGCTTCGATGGATTCCCACAGCCGGTCCAAATCGATCCCTTACAGAAAAAGTGGGCGCCGGGCGCCCACTGCGTCCAAATTCAACTGGCGCGGACTATAGCACCAGGGTCAATGGTATCCAGGGCCGAGGCGTCCGCCGAAGCGTCAGCCGAAGCGTTAGCCGAAGTCGAGACCGGGGCCGAACAAGTCGAACCAGAGTCCGAGCAGGAAGATGGAAACAAAGAACATGATGACGCCAACTGCCAACGGCACCAGTTTCTCTACGTCGACCGGCTTTCCTCGCAGCTTCTCGTAGGCGGCGACTGCGAAGTGCCCCCCGTCGAGAGGAAAGAGAGGCAGCACATTGAAGAGACCGACGATGATGTTCAGGCCGGCAATCAGATAGAAGATCCCGGCCCAACCGGCCGCGTCGAAGATGTTGGAGCTCTCCCCCACCAATCCGACCACCGTGACCGGCCGGCCATTGCCCGGGTCCGTGCCTTCGACGGCATCGCCGAAGAGGTCAATCAGGTTGGGCGGCCACAGCAGCGACCCGACGGCCCCCACCGAAGCCTCGATCGACTGCCAGTAGATCTCAACTGTTCGAGACAGAGCGGCGCCTGGTCCGAGTGTTCTGGTGACCGCGTCCGGAATCGCGATGCCGACGAATCCTCTTCCCTCGCGTTCGGCGGGAGTCAAGGTGGTCGTGAAAGTAGCCCCATCCCGCTCGACCACCAGCACCAGTTCGACATCTGCCTTGTCCCTGAGCTCATCCAACAGATCGCCCCAGTATTCGACCTCCTCTCCGTCCACCGACAGGATCAGGTCACCGGACTCCAGATCGGATAGAGAGGCAGGTGTCGGAGTGCCATCGTCCAGTTCCAGGATCACGGTCCCGACCCGGGACTCGGTCTCGGCCACTCCCACCACGGCAAACACGAAGTAGAAGATGAGGAAAGCGAGCAAGAAGTTGGCCCCGACCCCTGCCAGCACCACCACGCTCTTCTTCCAGAAGACGCTGCCCCGGTAGGTGCGATGCTCGACCTCCGGATCGACCTCCTCGACCGGGCTCATGCCCGTGATCTTGACGTAGCCGCCCAGCGGCACGAAGAGCTTGATCCCGTATTCGGTCTCGCCGCGGCGGAAAGACCACAAACGGGGACCGAAGCCGGCAAAGAACTCGGTCACCTGCATGCCAAACGCCTTGGCCGCGGCGAAGTGGGCGGCTTCATGGAAGAAGATGGCCGCGAAGAGGCCTATAACGATTGCTAGTGCTGACACATCCGGTCCTTCACGCGGCCAAGCTAGCGGGAGCCTTTGATTAGCAGGTCCCGGCCAACTCCGAGGCGACCGAGCGCGCCTCCTCATCCACAGCCACCACATCGGCGACTTGCTCCAGTTTCCTGAGCGGCACCCTCTCGAGGGCGCCGGCCACCACCCGCGGGATCGCCGAGAACCCGATCCGGCCATCAAGGAAGGCCTGGACGGCTATCTCGTCGGCAGCATTGAGCACGGCGGGGGCAGAGTCGCCTTGGCGGCCGGCTTCGTACCCGATGTCGAGCAGAGGGAAGGCCACCCGGTCGGGCGGCTCAAATGTCAGGGTTTGAGCGGCGAGAGGGAAGGGCGCCAGAGGCCCCGGTCGGCGGGCGGGGTGTGTGATCGCATACTGGATTGGCACCCGCATGTCGGGCTCACCGAGGTGGGCTTTCAGGGATCCATCCTCGAACTCCACCAGCGAGTGCACGATGCTCTGGGGATGGACCACCACGTCTATCTGGTCGTACGGGAGGTCAAAGAGCAGGTGGGCTTCGATCACCTCGAATGCCTTGTTCATGAGGGTGGCGGAGTCGATGGTGATGCGCGGTCCCATCGACCAGGTGGGGTGCGCCAGAGCCTCAGCGACCGTGACCGAGGCCATGGACCCGGCGTCGCGACCGCGAAATGGGCCTCCCGAGGCGGTGAGGATCAACCGGGCGACCGAAGACAGGTCTTCGCCGGTCAGACACTGAAGAAGGGCTGAGTGCTCCGAGTCGACCGGAAGCAGTTCGCCTCCGCCCTGCTCTAGCGCCCGCTTGAGGACGGGACCGCCCGCCACCAGGCTCTCTTTGTTGGCGAGAGCCAGGCGGTTGCCCGCCTCCAGGGCTGCGACCGAAGCGGCCAGACCGGCCGCGCCTACCACCCCGTTCACAACCGTCACGTCGGTCCGCCCCGCCAGGTCGACCAGACTCCCGGCGCCAAAGCCGACCCTTGCGCCCAGCCGCCCGGTCAAATGCTCCCGCTCGGCGCCGGTGGGAGCAGCGACGGCAACGTCGGCTTCTGGATACTGGAGCGCAAGCTGCAGCAGCTCGTCGGAGCCGCGGCGGGCGGCTACTGCCGCCACGGGTATCTCGAGCCGGTCGGCTACCTCGAGGGTTTGACGCCCGATGGAACCGGTGGCCCCGAGAACGACGAGAGGGTTTACAGCAGCCCCGTCCACCGGAGCACGAGGTAAGCGATCGGGACCGCGAACAGATAAGAGTCGATCCGGTCCAGAACCCCGCCGTGGCCCGGGATCAACTGTCCCATGTCCTTGATTCCGAGAGAACGTTTCATCAGGGACTCGGCCAGATCGCCGAGTGGGGCGGCAATGATGATCCCCGCCGCCACCGCCAGGGCGTCGCCGAGGGTGAACAGGTCGACCATGGCTGCGGCCAGGAAGGCAATGATGAGGGCGGCGATGATGCCACCGATGAGACCCTCGTAGGTCTTGTTGGGTGAAAGCACCGGGGAAAGCTTGCGGCTCCCGAGCGCCCTCCCCACGAAATAGCTGCCGATGTCAAAAGCGGCTACTGCTACCAGCAGCACGATGATCACCTGAAGTCTCTCCGAACGCTCCAACTCGGCCATTGGGAGCACCAGGGCCAGCAAGGCCGGGATCCAGGCGACTCCAAGCATTGTGACCATGCCGTTGCGCCACGGGTCGCGGGGCGGCGTCTCCTGTGATCCGTACCAGGCGTAGGTAGCGACGACCGTCAGGCCGAGCGCGGCCGGGATCGCTACCGGGCCCCGCGTGAGAACATCAGCGCCCTGGGCATACGTGCCGATCAAGGCTCCCAGCCCGCCGATCAGCCCGAACAGGACCAGTGGGCGATAGCCGCCGACTCGCAGCGCCGCGTAGAACTCAATCTGAGCCGCCAGGGCTATCACGGTGATGAACAGGAGGAACACCACCCCGCCCGCCCACAGCGTGCCGGCCAGCAGTGTCACCAGAATCAATGCAGAAGCCACCCGCAGGGTCAGGTCCGAGCCGCCTGCCTCCTCGACTTGTGCTTCACCATCTTCAGGGCCGGCATCGTCGCCGTCTTCAGGTGCGTCTGGGTCGTCGAAATGGAGACCCTCGTCAAACTCGTGGAAGCCGACATGATCATGATCGATCCCCGGCATCGTGGCGGCCAGCGCAGTCAACTCGGGAGCTGCCTCTTCGGAGATTGCCTCGGCCAGGCCCCGGTGCTCCTGGGTCGGCTCTGGAACGAAGTCTTCCGCGAAGTCCTCCTGCACAAAGGTCTCGAAGTCCGGCAGCGTGAGGTCGCCGGTCAGGCTGGCGATCAACTCCTCCTCCGGCGTCAAAGGCTGAGGTTCAGCGGCCTCGATCGCTTCTGCGTCCTCCCCGAGCAGCAGGACGGGTTCGTCGACTTCCGTCGGGATCTGCAACTGACCCTCGGTCGGCATCTCGACTGCCTCGTCCTCGACCGCCTCGAGCTCAGCCTCCTCCAACTCAGCCTCTTCTAGCTCCGCTTCTTCGTCATCACCCTCTTCGAACTCGTCCGCGGCGGAAGGCTCCTCGTCGGCATCCTCGACGCCCACGACTTCCTCATCCTCAACCTCAACCGGTTCTTCTTCGACCACGCCGGGCAGGCCGGCGAGGGCGTCGTCGAGAGGATCGAACTCTGCCGCAGCCTCGGGCTCCGGCACTTCGGCAACCACCGGCGCCGACATCATGAAGGCGGCCAGCACGTCGCGGGTCTCGTCGACGCTGGCTGCCACCACGTCGTACTCGGGGGGGACCTCGAACTCGATATCCGGTACGGCCGGGGGGTCGGGTGTCAACGCCACGGTCTCCGCCTCGACATCAGCCGAGGGCACTTCTGCCGTGACCGCCTCGTGAGCGACACCGTCGTCCGGCGAAGCCTCATCGACGAAGTCGAGGGCCTCAAACATGTGCTCGGCGGTATCGGCTCGCAGATCAGCGTCATCGAGATCCACTACCTCGAAAGTGGCATCCTCGATCACGACCTCGGCCGGATCCTCGACGTCGAGGTCGGATACGGCCGCGATCGACTCGATCACCTCGGTTGGCGTTTCCACATCATCGCCCGACTCCTCGACTTCGAGCGTGGCGTCGCTTTCCGGCGCGGCTTCGGGTACAGCCGCCAAAGGCGCTTCCGCCTCGAGATCGATGACCTCGATGTCTTCGGCGACGTCATCGCCGGCCTCGGCGATATCGTCGAGCGTCATCTCCTCAACTGCCTCGAGCCACTCCGGCTCGGCCTGCAGATCTTCGACCGATACCTCTTCGATGGGCGAACTAATCAGATCATCGTCAACGACGGCGTGGAGGGCAACGGCCGAAGCCTCCTCGGCTTCTCTTGCTGCAGCCTCTTCCGCCTCCTTGGCAGCCTCCTCAGCCTCTCGGGCAGCGGCCTCTTCCGCCTCCTTGGCAGCCTCCTCAGCCTCTCGGGCAGCGGCCTCTTCCGCCTCCTTGGCGGCCTTCTCCTCAGCCTCTCTTGCTGCAGCCTCCTCAGCCTCCTTGGCGGCCAGATCCTCAGCCTCCCGAGCAGCAGCCTCCTCAGCCTCCTTGGCAGCCAGCTCCTCAGCCTCCCGAGCAGCAGCCTCCTCAGCCTCCTGGGCAGCAGCCTCCTCAGCCTCTTTCGCTGCAGCCTCCTCAGCCTCCTTGGCAGCCAGCTCCTCAGCCTCCCGGGCAGCAGCCTCCTCAACCTCTCGAGCTGCAGCTTCCTCAGCCTCCCGAGCAGCAGCCTCCTCAACCTCTCGAGCTGCAGCTTCCTCAGCTTCCCGAGCAGCAGCCTCCTCAGCCTCCTTGGCAGCCTTCTCCTCAGCCTCCCGAGCAGCAGCCTCCTCGACCTCTCTTGCTGCCGCCTCTTCCGCCTCCTTGGCAGCCAGCTCCTCAGCCTCCCGAGCAGCAGCCTCCTCGACCGCGTCGGGCCCGGCCTCTACTTCAACTTCCTCAACCGGCTCATCCGCGGTCTCTTCCTCATCCTCTAGGCCGGCAATCTCGAGCTCGGCATCGGACAGGGTCAGACTCTCGTCGTAGGGCCACTCCTCCTCAGAAGGGGAATCGGGCGTGGCAGGCTGCCAGTCCGGAGACCACGGGTCACCCGGATGTGTTCCTCCGCCCTGGTTCGATGTCAAAGGTCTGCCCTCACACCTCGAGCAACTCGGTTTGCTTGTGCTCGAAGAGCTCATCGATCCTGGCCACAAATGAGTCGGTCAGGTCCTGGAGGTCCTTCTCTGCCCGGCGGATGTCATCCTCCGATACCTCACTCTTGAGCGCCTCGAGGTCGTCTTTGTGGGGTCGGCGGATGTTGCGAATCGACACCTTCCCTTCCTCGGCCATGTGGTTGACCACTTTGACGAGCTCCCGGCGGCGCTCCTCCGTAAGCGGGGGGAAGGACAGTCGGATCACGTTGCCATCGTTGGCCGGCATCAAACCGAGCCCGGCCGCGCTGATGGCTTTCTCGATCTCGCCAAGAGCACCGGGGTCGAAGGGGGTAACGACCAGCATGGTCGGCTCTGGCACCGCGAACGAGGCCAGCTGCTGAAGTGGAGTGGGGCTCCCGTAGTACTCGACAGAAACCCGGTGCAAGATTCCTGGATTGGCGCGGCCGGTCCGCACGGTCCCGAACTCGTTTTGCACGTGCTCGACGGCCTTCTCCATGCGCTCCATTGCGTCCTCGAGGATCTCGTCGATCATCGCACCAAGGTCCCTATTGGCTCGTCTCGCACCGCCCGCGGGATGTTTCCCGGAGTGTTGAGGTTAAACACTCTGATGGGCAGCTTGTTGTCCATGCACATCGTAATTGCCGTCGAGTCCATGACATTCAAGCCCTGAGCAATCACGTCGAGGTACGTGACGTCGGTTAGCAATTTGGCGTCGGGGTTGGTAACCGGGTCGGCGTCGTACACGCCATCCACCTTGGTGGCCTTGAGCACAATGCCGGCGCCGATTTCAGCCGCCCGCAGAGCGGCGGTTGTGTCCGTAGTGAAGAAGGGGTTGCCCGTCCCCGCCGCCAGAATCACCATGCGGCCCTTCTCCAGATGGCGGATCGCTCGCAGCCGGATGTAGGGCTCGGCCACCTGCTGGATCGTGATGGCGGTCTGTACCCGGCTGGGTATTCCCTGGCGATCGAATCCCTCCCGGAGGGCAAGAGCATTGATGACTGTGGCCAGCATTCCCATGTAATCGGCGGAAGCCCGATCCATACCTTCGGCCGCGGAGCTGACTCCTCGGAAGATATTGCCGCCACCAACCACTACGGCTACCTGATACCCCTCGGCATGCACCTCGGCTAGCTCTGCCGCTACCCGGTCGATGGTTTTGCGGTCGATGCCGTAGTTGAGGTCGGGATCGGCGAAGGCCTCGCCCGACAGCTTGAGCACAACCCTGCGATGTCCCGAATCAGACAAGCTATTCCTCTCCCAGCGCCACCCGGGCTATCCCGCCGACCGTGATCTTCTCACCCAGCCGGGCCGTCAGATGCTCGAGCATCGCTTCCACCGTACCCTCGAACTTCTCCGGATTGATGAACTGCTGCTCGTAGAGCACGTTGTCCTTGTAGAACGATCCGAGTTTGCCCTCCACGATCCTGTCCACGACCTCGGCCGGCTTGCCCTGCTCTTGTGCCTGGGCGGCATACAGTCGTCGGGCCTCCTCGATGGCTTCGGACGGCACCTGGTCGCGGCGCACATACTCGGGACGGGCCGCGGCCAGATGCATGGCCAGGTCGCGGGCAGCCGTCTGGAACTCATCTCCTTTGGCCACGAAGTCGGTCTCGCAGCGAAGCTCGACCAGGCACCCCACAACCGGCCGCTCGGTTTGGTAGTGCAGGTAGTGGCCGATGGTCCCGGTGTCGGTCTCCCGACCTTCCCGCTTCTTGGCGTCGGCCAGACCCTTGACCATCAGGATCTCTGTGGCCTTCTCGCGGTCGCCTTCCGCCTCAATCAGAGCCTTCTTGACGTCCATCATTCCTGCTCCGGTCTCCTTGCGGAGCTCCATGACCTCTCTGGCGCTGATATCAGCCACTGGTCGTCTCCTCCGGGGCCGTTTCGGCAGCTTCCGGCGCGGTGGCGGCTTCTGGTTCGGCAGCAGCTTCCGGCGCGGCCTGCGCCTCGGCCGTAGCCGGCGCCTCGGGTGCAGACGGTTCTTCAGGTGTGGCCGGAGCTTCAGCAGCCGGTGCCTCAGGTGCAGTCGGCGCTTCCGGAGCCGGGGCCGGCGATGCTGCCGGAGCAGGTTCTGGCGCAGCCGATTCGGCCGGAGTGTCATCGCCCTCGGCGGCGGCTTGTTCGCCGGACTCGAAGCGGGCGCGACCGGCCAGGCACGCTTGTGCCAGTGAGTCGGCGAACAGCTGAGCAGACCGGATGGCATCGTCGTTGCCGGGGATCACGATGTCGATGGGGTCGGGATCACAGTTGGTGTCAACCAGCGCCACGATCGGAATGCCCAGCCGGGTGGCTTCTTTCACCGCGATGTGTTCAGTGAGAATGTCGACGATGAATAGAGCGTCGGGGGGACGGGTGAGGTCCCGAACTCCTCCCAGGTTGTTGACCAGCTTCGACTTCTCCCGGCGCAGTCGGATCCGCTCCTTCTTGGGGAGGGCTTCCATCTCGCCCGAATCGTCCATCCGCTCCAGTTCCTTCATGTAGAGGATCCGTTTGTGGCTGGTCTTGAAGTTGGTGAGCATCCCTCCCAGCCAACGGTTGGTGATGTATGGCATCCCGGCCGACTCGGCCGCATCGGCCATGATGTGCTGGGCCTGCTTCTTGGTCCCGACGAACATGACGACTCCGCCTTTGGCGGTCAGTTCCTCGATGACGCGATAGGCCTCTTGCAACTGGGTCAGGGTTTGGCGAAGGTCGACGATGTGGATCCCGTTGCGTTCGCCGAAGAGGAACGGGCTCATCTTGGGGTTCCAGCGCCTGGTCTGGTGCCCGAAATGGACGCCAGCCTCCAGCAACTGCTTCATGGTCACGGTGGACACGGCTGATTCTCCTTGATTTGGTTGGTTCGTCCGCCCGCCCAACACCAATCCCGGAGCAAGCTCCGACCGCGGATCGGCGGCGGCAAGGCGTGTGTGATGTGCGGCAGCTTAGTCCGTCGCCGCCACTCCCCCATCTCCGATCGAGCGGTTCGTCAGCCGCCTTTGAAGATCGGCTCCATCATCCGGTTGCGCAGACTCATGACCGACTTGGTGTGGATCTGACACACCCGGGATTCGGTCACGCTCAGAACCATGCCGATCTCGGCCAGCGTGAGGCCTTCGTAGTAGTAGAGCGTGACGACGAGCCGCTCCCGGTCGGGAAGCCGCCCAATGATGTCGGCCAGCACTCGTT
>JBPCTX010000361.1:0-6240 GCA_051011455.1 Acidimicrobiia bacterium
ACTCGAATCGGGATCTCATAGATCTCCTCCATGCGCTCAAGCACCGGAGCAAACCCCCAGCACCACGAGCACATCGGGTCACCCACATAGATGAATTCAAGATCGGCCATTGGTGACTTAACGGTACCGACTTGCGTGAGTGTTCCGGGCTGTCGGCTGACAGCGGACAGCCGACAGCCGACAGCCGACAGCCGACAGCCGACAGCCGACAGCGAAAAGCCCCACGTGGTCAACGGACGCGTTGGTGCCTACTGTCCTCTCGGCATCCGGCGCTCGCTTTGCTCGCTTTCCGACAGCCAGAGCGTCGAACGCTCATCGTTCTTGCCTACTCCCTACTGCCGTTCTCACATGACGAGAACGTGGGACTAGCTCCGCTTCTTTTCCACCCACTTCAGGAACTTCTTGGTGGGCCAGGTGTTGGCGACCATCGACTTCTCGACCCAGCCGCGTTGGGAGTTGAGGACTCCGTACGCCATACGGCCGAGTTCGTTGGTGTGATGTGAGTCGGTGTCGATGACAAATGTCACACCGTGTTTGACGCCGACGCGCAGGGCCTCGGGAGTGGCATCGAGGCGCTGAAGAGCGCCGTTGATCTCGATGGCCGTACCGGTGGCGGCAGCTGCTTCCATGACAGCCTCAAGGTCCAGCTCGATTCCGGGTCGACGGCCGATATACCGCCCCGAGAGGTGGCCGATGGCGCTCACTGCCGGATTGGCCATCGCCTGTAGGACCCTTTCGGTCTGAGCGTTTGAGTCCAGATCGAACAGGGAATGGACACTCGCCACCGTCCAATCGAAGCCGAGCAGAAAGTCCTGGTCGTAGTCGACCGAGCCGTCTCGCCCGATATTCAGCTCGCATCCGTGCAACAGCCGCATCTGCGGATACTCCTCCTGCAGAGTGACGATCTTTTTGCGCTGGGCCAGCATCTGGCGCCGGGTTGCTCCGTTGATGGCGAGGTCCTCGCCGTGATCGGTGATGGCCAGGTAGGCATAGCCGCGAGCGGCGGCGGCCGCCACCATGTCCTCGAGCGAGGACCGCCCATCGCCGGACAGGTCGGTGTGATAGTGAAGATCGCCCTTGATGTCGCCGAGCGCCACCAGGCGGGGCAGGTCTCCGGCGGCGGCCCGTTCGATCTCGCCGGTGTCTTCCCTCAGGGTGGGTGGCACGAGCGACAGCTGCAACGCCTGGTAGATGTCCTTCTCGGTTCGAGAAGCGATCAATTCATCGGTCTCCAGATCTGAGAGGCCGTACTCGTTGAGGGTCCAGCCCCGGTCAATGGCCAGCTGGCGCAGGTGGATGTTGTGGGTTTTCGAGCCGGTGAAATACAGCAAAGCCGCTCCGTACTCCTTCGGCTGCACTACCCGCAGGTCTACCTGAATCCCGCGCCGGGTAACCACCGAGCTCTTGGTGTCGCCGTGCCCAATCACCTCGGTCACGGCCGGCAGAGTCACGAAGTGCCCCATGACCGTGTCCGGCTCGGTGCTCGAGACAAGGATGTCGATGTCACCTATGTCCTCTCGGAAGCGGCGCAGGCTCCCGCAATAGTCGGCCTTCTTCACTGCCGGCAGTGTCAGGAGCTCCTCCACGATCGAGACCGCCAGTGGCAGCGCCTCCACGATCGGGGTCCTGGTGTCCTTGCCGTGTAGACCGAGTCGTTCGATGGCGTGCGCGATCTTCTCCTCTGACTTCTGTCCCAGGCCGGGAAGGTCACGCAGCTTCTCGGCCGCCAGCGCCGCCTTCAGATCGTCGAGATTCTGAACATCCAGCCGGTCGCGCAGCATCAGCAGGGTCTTCGGGCCGAGGCCGGGGATGCGAGTGAGGTTGACGAATTCGGCCGGGTACTTGTCCCGCAAGCCGTCGAGCTTCTTGATCGATCCGGTGTCGATGAGCTCGCGGATCTTGGCGGCAGTGCTCTTGCCGACACCCTTGATCTTGACCAATTCGGACTCGCTCATCGCAGCCACGTCGGCTGTGCTGCTCTCCAGGCCCTGGATGGCGTTGTCGTAAGCCCGCACCCGAAATGCTTGCGGGCTCCCCTCTTCCAGGGTCATCAGGGTTCGCAACTCACCAAGTGCCTCGAGGATTTGCGCCCTGGTGGTCACGGGACGATCACGGTGCGGATCTCGTCGCCGAACGCAGCCAGATCGGAGAGAACCTTATTGACGGGATCTGCCTGCAGCGGGACCTGCTGGGATACCACTCGCGACAGATCGAGATCGCCGGCGGCTGCGATCTGCAGCAGCGGTACCAGCTCAGACGCCAGGTGGTCGGACACTCCGATGACTTCGGCTTCCCGCAGGACCAGATCCTCGTAGGCGTTCAGCGAAAACGAGTCCTCGGCCAGGCCGACCGCGGCCGCCCGGCCCTGAGGTCCGAGCACTTCGACTGCCTGGCGCATGGTGGCGGCCAGGCCGACCAACTCGAGCGAAACGTCTACTCCGCCGGAGTCCTGGAGAATCGCCTCGACGGCGGAGGGGCCGCCGTCGACAGGAACGGCTCCGTGTTGGGCCGCCAGCGCGACTTTGGCGGGATTGATATCGACGGCATAGACCCGGCCGGCACCGAGAGCGAAGGCGAGCTGAATCGCCGACTGGCCGAGTCCGCCGAGGCCGAAAACGGCAACGCTCTCGCCGGTTCCCAGACGGGCCCGACGCAGCGCGTGGAACGATGTGGCCGACGAGCACATCATGACCGCCGAGTGTTCGATGGGCACAGCGTCGGGGATCGCCACCAGATTGCGGGCCGGTACCACAATCTTCTCGGCGTAGCCGCCGTCACGGCTGTTGCCGATCATCTGCCCCGAAACGCAGAACTGGTCGTTGCCGGCTGCGCAGAATCGGCAGGTCCCACAACTGGTTTGATAGTGGACACCCACCCGCAGGCCGGGGACAACTCCGGCAGGCGGGTTGGGACCAAGCGCCTCCACCACCCCGGCGACTTCATGTCCCAGTGTGCGAGGCAGGTTGGGAAGCCGGGGGGTGCCCTGCCAGTAGTGGATGTCCGACCGACAGATGCCGGCCGCCAGCACGCGCACCAGCGCCTCCCCTTCCGCCAGCTCGGGCACGGGAATCTCGGCTTCGATCAGCGGCTGATTCCGTCCAACGAGGCGCAAGGCCTGGAAAGTCTCCATGCAATGACGCTACCCAACCAGCCGGACCGGTCGTTGCTTCCACGTAGGCTGCCGTCATGCCTGGAACTGTCCTCGTGGTTGGTGCCGGAGTGTTCGGTGTCACCTCCGCCCTCGAGTTGGCCGAACGCGGTTGGCAGGTCACGCTGCTCGACCAGGGCCCGGCGCCGCATCCGCTGGCGGCCTCCACCGACATCAGCAAGATGATCCGGGCCGACTATGGCGACGACGAGCACTACATCGAGCTGATGGAGCTGGCCTTCCCTGGCTGGCGGGAGTGGAATCGCCGTTGGGGAACCGACCTCTTTCACGAGACGGGCTTCCTCATCCTGGCCGGTGGGCCGATGGAGCCGGGCGGCTTCGAGCATTCCAGTTTTGAGGTCCTGGCCGGGCGTGGATACCCGGTCGAGTCGCTGGCCCATGATGACATCCGTGCCCACTACCCCGCCTGGCGCCCGCCCGCCGGAGTCGAGGGCTATCTGAGCCCGGTAGCCGGGTGGGCAGAGAGCGGAGCCGTGGTCCAGCGTCTCCTGGGCGAGGCCCGGCAAGCCGGGGTTGAGATCCGCACCGGGTCGGCCGCCGAGCTCCTGATCGATGGAAGCGCGGTCGGTGGTGTCCGGCTCGGTCCCGAGGAAGTCATCGAACGGGAAGTGACCCTCGTGGCCGCGGGCGCCTGGACCATTGACCTGGTCCCGTCGACGACTGATCTGATCTCCACCGTCGGCCAACCCGTCATTCACTTCCAGCCCGAGGACCCCGAAGCGTTCCGTCCCCCGGCCTTCCCGCCCTGGGCGGCCGACATTGGAACTCTTGGTTGGTATGGGTTCCCGGCTACTGAGGCTGGGGTGGTCAAGGTTGCCAACCACGGCGCGGGTCGGGAGTTGCCACCCGATGCGGAACGACTGGTGGGTGACCGGTGGGAGAAGCTATTCCGGGAGTTTCTGGCGGGTTGGATCCCCTCTCTGGCGGAGGCGCCGGTCGCCGCCGACCGCCTCTGCCTCTACACGGACACCACAGACGGCGATTTCCTGATCGACCGCCACCCGGACCTCAGCGGCCTGGTGTTGGCAACCGGCGGCAGCGGGCACGGATTCAAGTTCGCACCGGTTCTGGGCGGGTTGGCCGCCGATGCTGTGGAAGGGCGGGATAACTCCTTCCTCGATCGATTCCGTTGGCGGACCGCTACCGAATCCAGAACCGAGGCCGCCCGAGGCACCGGGCCAAGCCCCACGGCCGACCTCTAGGCTCGCCGGCATGACTTTCTCAATCGTTGCCTGGGACCCCGACGCCCGCGAGTGGGGCGTCTCGGTCGCATCCAAGTTCCTGGCCGCCGGAGCCGTCGTGCCCTGGGTGCGGGCCGGAGCCGGGGCAGTGGCAACCCAGGCCTACGCCAACGTGACCTATGGGCCACGGGGGCTGGATCTGCTCGCCACGATGCCGGCCCAGGCCGCGATCGACTCTCTTATCCAATCCGACAAGGAATCCGAGCACCGCCAGGTAGGGATCGTCGATGGCCAGGGCCGCACCGCCAGCTTCACGGGATCCGAGTGCTTCGACTGGGCCGGCAGCCGGGCGGGTGAGGGGTACACCTGCCAGGGCAACATCCTCACCGGACCCGAGGTCGTGAACGACATGGCCGCCGCCTTCGAACAAACCGGCGGTGATCTGGCCGGCCGGCTCCTAGCCGCGATGGCGGCCGGGGACCGGGCCGGTGGAGACCGCCGAGGCCGGCAGTCTGCAGCCATGCTGATATCCCGGGAGGGCGGTGGCTACCTGGGTGATTCCGATATCGCCCTCGACCTGCGGGTGGACGACCACCCAACGCCGGTGGACGAGTTGGGCCGCCTTCTCGACATCCACCGCCTGCTATTTCCCAACCCCGACGACCTCGACTTCCTAGCCATCGACGGCCCGTTGGCGGTCAAGATGGCGGCCGCCCTGTCCGCAGCCGGCTTCGAAACATCCTCCTCCAGCTACGACGACAGCCTTCGCCAGGCTCTCTTCAACTGGGTAGGCAACGAAAACCTCGAGATGCGCTGGAGCGAAGAACCACAGATCGAGCGGACGGTGTTGGGAATACTCCTTGAGGAAAGTCTCTAGTCCCTGGTCCCTGGTCCAGAACACGAACCCCCCACCTGGGGGAAGGGAATCAGGAACGGGTACGACCACAGCTGAAAGCTGATAGCCGACAGCCGACAGCTGATGGCCCGCCGGCCGGAGGCCGGCGTTACGAATTCGCCCAATCAGAGGGGGAGACGGGAACGGCGGTCTTGGCGGCGATGCCGGGGGTGCCGACCGATTCAACGAAGGCATCCTGTGGCCAGATGCCGGCTTGCCATGCCACCGTGCTCCGTCCGTGCGGGGATGAGCCCCACTCCACGTAGCTGCGGATGGAGGATGCGCTCGTGAAGGAACTGTCGGCGTACAGGCCGATCTCGCCGCCGGAGTCTTGTAGCGGCCCAAAACGACCTCCGGCGTCGATCACCTGACCGCTCAACCCCGGAACGCTCCCGTTTGTGAAGTGAACTGTCTCACCCGCGGCCACGGCCACACTTCCGATCGCGTAGTAGGCAGGCCGCTGGCAGAGCTGCCAGCCCTCCAGATTGCCGGCCTCATCGCCCACATTTGTGACCGATACGTATCCCTCGTCGCCGAAGATCACCCGGCTGATGGCGAACACCGTGCCGGTCGGCGGCGGGCCGCTGGTGGTTGAGGTAGTGGCGCCGGTGGTAGTCGTCGAAGCCGCCGCCGTGCTGGTCGTCGTCGAATCCACTGAGGTTGTGGTGTCGTCATCGGCAACAGAGGTGGTGGTTGAGGCATCCGGTGCCGTGGTGCTCGCTGAGCCACCAGACACCGTCGTTGTCGTCGCGCCCTGGGCCGCGGTTGTGGTCGGATCTGAGTCAGATCCGCTGCAAGCGGCCACCAGCAGCAACACGGCGAAGCTCAGAGCCAATCGGTTCATCGGATCACCCTACGCAAGCATCCGGCATACCGGCGAAGGTAGCCTGCGCTCCGTGTTGAGGGACAGACCGGCAATCGAACTGATAGGCGCCCCCCAGGACCGGGGCCAGGTCCGGCGCGGCGTCGACATGGGCCCGAGTGCGGTGCGGGTG
>JBPCTX010000362.1:0-7691 GCA_051011455.1 Acidimicrobiia bacterium
TCTCTAGCGTGGGCCATTCGGTGCCACTCCTCGAACCGCTCCTCACGGGTAGACGACGACTCGGATCGCCCCGGCCGGCTTGTCCGCCGGTGGCTCTTGTGCTCGGCCCAATCCCACGATGATCGGCCGGCCATTTTGCGACCGATGATGCCGAAGACCGCCAGCACGAAAAGAATCTTGATCAGCACGAGCGGCACAAGGACCGCGGCGGCAATCCAGCCGACGCCGGTGCCGAGCACCGAACCGAGGCCGATCATGGCCAGAACAATGATGGCCACGAAGAACAAAAAGAACACTGTTTCTCCTCTCTTGATGGCCTCACAGTGACCGGTGAATGTGGAGAACTTGTGAACGCATCGGGGAGATCCCGGGATGGCCGAACGCAGCCGAACAGTTCCAGCGAAGCCACGGGTTGGAAGGTGTCGGCTTCGTCCCACCGTCGCCGGGTGATCACACTCGAGTGAACCGCGCTCCCGACGCGGGTAGATTGTCAAGCCAGCCCCCCAGGATCCCCGATGAGCAACATCCCAACCGGCACGGTGACATTCCTCTTCACCGATGTTGAGGCGAGCACCAGACGCTGGGAAGAGCATCCCACCGAGATGAAGGACGCCATGGCCCGCCACGACGGAATAGTCCGGGGCGCCATTGAATCAAACGGAGGTTCGGTCTTCACCACTGCCGGTGACGAATTCTGTGCTGCGTTCTCCTCTCCGACCGGAGCCCTCGACGCCGCGCTGGCTGCCCAACTCGGTCTCAACAGTGAGGACTGGGGCGAGTTATCTCCATTCCGGGTGCGGATGGCGATGCACACCGGCAACGCCGATGAGCGCGATGGCGACTACTTCGGACCGCCGCTCAACCGTTGTGCGCGCTTGCTGTCCACCGGCCACGGCGGTCAAGTCATAGTCTCGGCTGCCACCGCCCAGCTGTTGCGAGATCGCTTGTCGGACGGTGTGGAGCTGGCCGACCTGGGGGCTCACGAGCTGAAGGACCTCGACCAGCCCGAGCACGTGTTCCAGGTCAACCACCCCGGGTTGCCTGCCGAATTCCCCGCCCTCCGGTCCCAGAGTCCGGTGAGAGATGCAGCCGACCTGTTGGCGGAGGGCCGCCAGGCGGCCGCGGCCGACGACTGGCCTACCGCATACGCGGCTCTCAGCGCGGCCGCCAAGACAATCGACCTGGATGCAGAAGACCTCGATCGCCTGGGGGAAGCCGGCTACTGGACCGGACACGCCGACGAAGGGCTGGCCGCTCGCGAGCAGGCCTATGGAGCTTACGTTCGCGAGGGCAAGGACCAGCAAGCTGCGCTGATCGCCGTCGTTCTATCGGATCTGTACAAGTACCGCCTGGCCAAAGCTGTCTCAAAAGCCTGGCTGGCTCGAGCAGAGCGGCTGGTTGCCAACTCGCAGGAGAGCGAGGCTTATGGCTACCTGCTGCGCGCCAAGTGCGTAAACGCCTTCGAATCCGAGGGCGACACGGACCTCGGGCTCAGCCTGGCCGACGAGCTGATTGCCCTCGGCGTCAAGCTCGGGGATCGCAACCTGGAAGCTCTCGGCTTGCAGGACAAGGGCAGGTTCCTGGTCGCTCTCGGCCAGATCGACGACGGCATGGCCCTCATCGACGAAGCGATGGTGGCGGCAGTAGCGGGGGAACTGAGTGCAGATGCCACCGGACGCAGCTACTGCAACATGCTGGCGGTCTGTGACCAGGTGGCCGACTACCAACGAGCCGCTGAGTGGAGTGACGCTGCCCAGCGCTGGTGCGAGCAGCATGCCGAGTCGGCCTTCCCGGGAGTGTGCCGGGTGTTCAGGGCGGAGCTGCGATGGCTGCGGGGAGAATGGGAGTCGGCCGCCGCCGAGCTCAACCAGGCCATCTCCGAGTTGACCGGATTCACCCCCATCATCGGAGCCGCGCTCTACCAGACCGGTGAGATCGAGCTCCGGGCCGGCAGGTTTGTCGAGGCTGAAGACCACTTCCGGGCCGCCCATGAGCACGGCTTCACACCGCTGCCGGGCATGGCCGAGCTCAAGCTGCAGCAGGACGATCCGGTGGCGGCCGAGCAGTTACTGGCCGACGCCCTGGCGCCGGACCAGCTCGGGCCGCTGGCCCGGGCACGGCTGCTTCCGGCCTGGTTCGACACCAACCTGGCTCTCGAGCGCCCTGACCGGGCCCGAGACGCACTCCGGGAACTAGAGGAAGCAGGCGAGATGTGCTCCTCCACTGCGATGCAATCGGCGGCCGCGCAACGACGGGGGTCACTCGCCCTATCAGAGGATCGAGCGGCGGAGGCCATCGCCGACCTGCAGACTGCCATCCGGGGATGGACCGAGCTGCAGATGCCCTATGAGGCTGCCAAGTCACGGACGCTGCTGGCACAGGTGCAGCAGGAGATGGGCAACGACGGCTCCGCTCGTATGGAAGCGGAGTCGGCTAAGGCGGCGTTCCAGCGGCTGGGAGCCGACGCCGACGCCGAGCGGGTCGACGCCATCATCGGCGGCTAGGCCCGCCCGTTCAAGAAGAAGGTGGGAACCGGCCCCTTGCCCTTCAACTCCACTTCGCCGCGGGACTCAACCAGGAAGGCATCGCCCAACAAGGAGGCGGTTCGCTCGGAGATCTGAACCCGGTCCTGCTCGCTGGTGGTCTCGAGCCGGCTGGCTACGTTCACGGTGTCACCCCAGACGTCGTAAACGAACTTGTGCGTTCCGATGATCCCGGCCACCACCGGCCCGGTGGCAACTCCGATCCGGATGTGGAATGGCGTCTCGAACCCGGTGTTTGCCTCATCTAATGCCGCCAGCATCCCCAACGCCATGTCGGCGATGGCGATTGCGTGATCGGGCCGCTCGTCCGGGAGCCCGGCCACCGCCAGATAGGCGTCGCCGATGGTCTTGATCTTCTCCACGCCCAGCTCCTGGCTGAGAGCATCGAACCGGGAAAAGATGGAGTTCAGGCTCTCTACCAGAACCGTGGGATCCAGCTGCGACGAGATGGCCGTGAACCCCTGGAAGTCGCTGAACACGACCGACACCTCGTCGTACCGGTCGGCAATGACTTGCTCTCCCTGATTGAGACGGTCGATGATCTGCCCGGGCAGGATGTTGCGCAACAGGGAGTCGGACTTCTTCTTCTCCTCGTCTAATTCAGTCATCAGGCCTTTGAGCAACCGCTCCTTGGTCTGAGCGATGTCCTCCAACTGGCCGGAGCGACGGTCGGAGATCTTGAGCTGGCGCTGCAGCTTGCGAACCAGCTTGGCCGGGTCCTCGGCCGTGTCACCCCGGTCGTCGGTCACGTGCCTATGAGCAACGTGACGAATGTGGCGTTGTGCAGGCGGGTCAGGCCATCTGCCAACGGCCCTATTTCCGCCCAGGCGTAGAAGCCCATCATCGGTAGTTCGCGACCGAGTTGATCCCGGGCCGCCTCGGCCTCGTCGCCTGCGCGGCTGCCCAGCAACATCTTGCGGACCGCGCACGAGACCAGGAAGGCCCCTTCGGGCTTCCCCGGTCCGGGGAAGTTGGCAAGCGCATCACTCACCGCGTATGAAGCCGCATCGAGGATGTCGGGAACCGTGGTCATCGACACCTGAACGGTGGCACCTTCCGGGACCTCCCCCATGAATGAGGCGGTCCCATCCTCTTCGTCCGTGCCGGTTACCGAACGAAGCACGAAGCTGTCACCCTGCGACACGGCCAGCGGATTGGCCATGAGGAACCCGAGGTCATCTCCGATGTAGCTGCGGTAGTAGTCGATGACCGACTCTTCGCCGACGGCTCCGACTCGATTGCGCTCGGCTTGCGTCACGATCGCCGGCTTGCCGGTCGGCGTCCACCCGTGAGCAACAGAGGCTGAGATCTTCAACGGGCCTGAGAACAGGAGTAGGGGGAGCGAGTCGCTCATCACCTCTGCTCCGTAGAACTGGTGGCTCAGCCAGGGAGTGGCCCGAATGTCCTCCGCGGCCGAGGCGCCGCCAACAACCGGTACGTCGCGTCCCAGAACCTCGGCCAAGCTCTCGACAACAGCTCCGAGGTCGGATTGCAGGAGGTCGGTGAACGCTATGGCGAGCGCAGGTTCTTTGTCGGTCCCGGCCATCGCCTCCTCGGCAGCCGCCCGACTGGCTTCGACCGGAGCAGCCGACACGTTCTGGCCAAGCCCGGCGGTTATGTCCAATACATCCGATGCGAAGAGGGTCAGCGTGACTCCGTCATCCACGTAGCCCGACTCGGAAGACATCTGCCCGTCGGCCACACACCCGATCAGGTTGATGTCGGGGTAGCGCTTAAGCACCGCTTCGGTTATCGGCTCATGCTCGTAGTCCACCCCGGCGAACAGCACGGCCGCGGCGGGTTGCAGTCCATCTAGCTGGGCGGAAGCCTGATCCAGGGCCTCAGCGATCGCGTCGTGGTCATCGACATCCTCGCTGTAGCCAACCACCATTTTGAGCATCTGAACCTCCCATTGGCGGTTGCCAACCGGTACGGCGTTGCAGGCACAATACGCATTCACCCACCACCGTGCCGGTTTGGCTAGGCCAGCGACTCCGTCCAGGTCAGGGCGGTCCCGTCCAGAACCACCACTCCGTCCTGATTGATGACCGTGGTTGCCAGCCTGGCGATCGGCTTGTCAGACCGCACCTCGAGCACCTCAACCCGGCCTGTGATCTCGTCGCCCGGATAGACCGGAGCCCGGAAATTCCAGTCGACATTGAGAAACACGGTTCCCGGACCGGGAAGATCCTCGGCCACGACCGCATTCAAGATGGCCGTTGTCACGCCGCCCTGAACAATGATCCCGCCGAACCGACTCCTGGTGGCGGAGGCCTCGTCGTAGTGAAGGGGATTGCGATCACCACTCATAGCCGTAAAGGCCTCAATGTCGGCTTCCGAGACTCGCCGGGACCGCTCTGCCGACTGACCCACCTCGAGATCCCAGTTCACACCTGCCATCACGCCTCTCGTCCGGGGGCGTCGTGAGCCGCCGCCTGGCCCGATCGTAGGTGGGGAAAGCGAGCGCTGGCGAGGGTGAGGGCAGCGGCGATCAGCAAGCCGACCATCACCACGGTCAGGGGCACTGCATACCCGTCCGTGGCATCGCGGCCGGCCCCGACCAGCGCCGGCCCGACCGCTCCGGCCACCGAAGCCACCATCCACTGCGAGCCCATGATGCGGCCGAAGTTGGGGCCCGAGTACCAGTCGCCCATGATGGCGGCCCGGAGCGGAAGCATTGCCCCGAAGGCAAGGCCGAAGAGGAAGTAGTGGGCGGCCAACTGCCAGTCCTGTGATCCATCGATGGCGACTGCGGCCGATCCGGCCAGGACCACCAGGGCGCCCACCTGAATCGATAGCCCGCCCCAAGACCTGGCCATGAATGGCGCGGCCAATCGCCCCGGGAAACTCAGCAGGCTGGCCACCGCCGCCCCGGCCGAGGCGGTGGCAACTGAGAACCCGCCGGCCTCGAACACCGCAATCCGGTGCAACAGGATGGCCTGAACACAGAGGAACATCAGCGCCACCGCCGCCGTGTAGACCACGAACCGGCGGTCGCGGACCAGGCCCCCCCAAACCCGCACTCTGGGCTTGTGAGCCGAAGCGGATGGATGCGCGACGGCGGTGTGAGCCATCAAACCCGCCGCGGGCAGTCCGACCACCACCAGAATCAGGGCCAGCACCCGTGCTCCCGGACGCCAGCCCATTCCATCGAAGAGGGCGCTGGATAGCGGCAGGAAGATCGGGCCGGCCAGGCCTCCGATCACTGTGAGGGTGGCCAGGCTGTGGGCCCTCCGCACCTCACCGAACCACTGCTCAACAGCCACGAAGGCGGGCTCGTAGAAGGTCATAGCGCCGGCCGGGCCGATCAGCACCCAGAAGGCGGCCAGCACATGCCACGATTGGCCTGCGACCGAGAGAGCAAGCATGCCGAGAGCTCCGCAAGCAACGCCGGTGACGAAGATCAGCCGTACCCCGAATCGATCAGCCCGCCTGCCCACCACGGGCGCCAGCAGTCCGCCGATCAAAAGAGCTCCGCCGTAGCCGCCGGATAGGACTGTGGTGGAGAAGACGGATCCGGCTGCCTCTTCGGTGATGAGGACCGAGACCGAATACAGCAGGACGCCGAACGAGACGGCCACCGTGACCGACAGCGCCAGGAGTGGAGCCCAGGCGCGTGCTGACGAAATGGTCACACCTGGAACTTACTTGCCGGCGAAGCCGGCCGACTGAGGGACCTAGCTAGCGCGGCGGCGGCGCTCGGCCAGCCAGCGCTTGCGCAGGCGGCGCCGCTCGTCCTCGGCGTAGCCGCCCCAGACCCCGGCCTCCTGGTTGGTGTTGAGGGCGTAGTCCAGGCACTCCTCCTGGACGGCGCAGGTGGCGCAGATCAGCTTGGCGCGCTCAATGTTGTCGAGTGCATGCCCGGTGGTGCCCACCGGGAAGAACATTTCAGGATCCGAAGAGCGGCAAGCCGATTCTTCCTGCCACTGGCCTCTCTCCGCCGCGATCGCCATGTCTCCGCTCCTCCTATCAGACTCCACCGCACATGTGATTTCGTTCACAATATGCCCAAAAAAACAATCCCCCCGGGACTGCGCTCCACCGTATCGCGTGTCCGGCATGGAACCAAAGGGTATTTTTCGCGCTCGCTCCCCGGCAGTTCCCACCCCTCCGGTACTCTTCCGCCCATGACGATCAAAGACGAGCTGGGTGCCGAGCTGAAAGAGGCACTGAAGACCGGGGACCGCAACCGCAAGGACGCCATCCGGGCCATTGAAACCGAAGTCTCGAGAGCCAAAGCCGAACCAGGCTTCGAAGGCGACATCAACGATGACCTCTATCGCACCGTCATCACCTCCTACGTCAAGAAGATGACCAAGGCCCGCCAGGAATACGACGAGCTGGGCGAGCGGGGCGAAGAGATGGCGACCAAGCTCGCCTTCGAAACCGAGTATCTGTCACGGTGGCTGCCGACGCTGCTCGACGAATCCGCTACCAGAGAGCTGGTCGATCAGGCCATCCTCGAGCTCAGCGTCGAGGACCCCAAGCGCGCCGGCCAGGTTGTCGGCCACATCATGCAGAGCCACAAGGGTGAGGTCGACGGCGGCATGGTGAATCAACTGGTGCGCCAAGCACTGGGAGCCTGAGCGACCGCCCGGTCTGGCCATGGCGGAGCTGCCGACCTATCAGCCCATGCTGGCCACCAGATGGGCGCAGCCGTTTTCGGATCCCGAATGGGCCTTTGAGGTCAAGTGGGATGGAGTGCGGGCGGTGGCGGCCTGGGACGGCGACCGTCTGACTGTCCGCAGCCGGAGCGGGCGGGTAATCAACGCCACTTACCCGGAGCTCGACACCTTGCAGGGGGCGCAACCCTGCGTCATCGATGGTGAGATCGTGGCCTTCGATGAGCAAGGCCGGCCCTCCTTCGGCCTGCTCCAGCAACGGATGAACCTGCGCACCGGGCCGGCAACCGGCGGACTTCCGTCCATCACCTTTATGGCCTTCGACCTGCTCCACCACGAGGCCCCCCTGATCGATCAACCTTGGAGTGAGCGCAGAGGCCACCTGGAAGACCTGTCGCTCCCGGCTCCGTTTCTGGTAGCCGAGCCCGTGATCGGAGAAGGCGAGGCCCTGTGGGACGGGGTGGTGGAGCAGCATCTGGAGGGAATGGTGGGCAAACGGACTGATTCGCTCTACCAACCCGGGGCC
>JBPCTX010000363.1:0-6027 GCA_051011455.1 Acidimicrobiia bacterium
GGCGTAGGGGGTTTGCCTCACAAGTCCCATTCGACGACTCGGCGACATCCGAAATCGGCGAACCGCCTCGCCGATTTCAACCGCCAATGAGACTGATCACCGAGTCGACGCACAGGTCGGCAAACTCCGGGGCGTTGATGTGAAGCGGGAGGTCCGAGATGACTTCGGCGGACAGATGACGTCGCAAAGCGTCGAGGAATACCTGATCGACGTCAGGTTGGGTCCACGTCCCTATCTCGCGGCCCGCTAGATCGAATGTCTCGCGTCCGCTCAGCTGGCTCCACCCTTCACCTGGGATCAGGACCCGCACCGGGCCCCGGGCCTCGGCGAGGCGGGCGCCCACGAGTTCGCCGAGCTCTTCGGCCTCCTCGGCGTTGGTGCGCATCAGCAATATCTCCACGTTGTACTGGTAGAACTCCCGCTGTGCGTACCTGTCCGGGACCTGGCCTACCCACCAATTGGTGAAGTCCAGACACCCCGGAACTACGACCTGCGGGATCCCGGCTGCACCGGCTCCGGTGAGCCGAGTCCCGCCGGCGCTGTAGACACCACCGGTGACGAAATCGGCCAGCTCGGAGGTTGTCAGATCGATAACCGCTGCAAGTTCGCCCTGTTCCGCTACTGACTCCAGAGCACGACCGCCCGGTCCCGAGGCATGAAAGTGAATGACCTCGAAACCCTCTGCGACCAATTGCGAGGTGATGCGATCGACGGCAGGCTGGGTGTTGCCGAAGGATGACACACCGATGAGTGACGGCCCCGCACGGTTCTCCTCTTGTGTCCGCCATGGCTGAGCAGCCTGAACCATGCCCCCCATCGCCCGGGCCGCTTTGGCGATGGCGGTACGGGTCACCCGATTGAGGGAGATATCGCCAATCGTCGGGAACATCGCGACGTCGCTCTCGGCCACGTACCACTGGACGGCCGCAGTTGCCGCCACCGGCGTAACCATGATCTTGGGCAGCCCGAGAGGGAGGGCTCGCATGACGCCACAAGCCATCGTCGATCCGTTTGCTCCTCCCAGTCCCAGTATCCCGTCGAGAGCTCCGGCCTCGAGCCGGTTGCGTACCGCCTCGATAGCGCCGATCGTCATCTTCTCGGCAGCCTCGGCCCGAGAGAGTTGGGCGAGCGCATCCCAGGACGTGCCCGAGGCTTGGGCCAGGGCCGCGGCGGCGACGTCGGCGAAGTCGTGACTGTGGGGTCGCAAAGACAGGTCGACCAACCACGGCGACGCTCCTGCGTCGGCGAGAGCGTCGCACACGAAGCGCGCTGCTTCGGGCTTGCTATCCAGGGTGGTTAGAACGGCGACGAACGGCCGATCGGCCATTCAGCGCACCCCCGTCAGCTTGGCAGCCTTGAAGCCCTCGGTGGCTGCCACCACTGATTCTTCGATAGGGAATCGTTCGGCAGACGAACCACCCACATAGCCGTCAAGGCGAGGCTCGGCCTCCCAGAAGCGAACGAAGTCCTGGGCCGTTTCGATTGCGCCGCCGTGGGAGGTGACGATGAGGTCGGAGTACTCAGCTTCGAGCGCGTCGAGAACCCTGGTGGCTCGAGCAACGGCGTCATCCACACTCATCACCGTCTGCGAACCGATGGTGCCGCCAGAGCTGTTGCCGAAGTGGACGATGATGTTGTCAACTCCGGCCTCCGCCATCGCCAACGCCTCCTCGACGGAGGTGCAAAAGGCCTTGGTGTACAGGCCCATTTCTGAAGCCTCAGCAAGCACCTCGACCTCGTGGGCGAAGCCCATCCCGGTTTCCTCGAGGTCACTGCGGAACTTGCCGTCGATCAGGCTCACTGTGGGGCAATTCATGACGCCGTCAAAGCCGGCGTCGGCGATTCGAACCAGGAAGCGACTCATGTCGCGAGTGGGATCGACGCACAGCAGACCGGCGATGACCGGGCACTCATCAACGACACTGATGAGTGCCCGCTCGCCCAACTCCAGAGTCAATGCGTTGGCGTCGCAGATCGGCAGGTAACCGGCCATCGAACTCAATCCCTGCATTCTGAAGTATGCCAGGGAGTGGGTGGTGACGAAATCGGCCCCGCCTCGTGCTGCCATCTTGGCGGTGATGCCCGATCCGCAGAGGGCGTCATAGATGGCTCGACCCGCCGAACGCTCCTCCCGGAGACGGTTGACAATGGTCTCACGATCAAAACCGGCCATGGTTTCCTCCCTTGTTGACGGGGAATCCGAGCCTAGCCTTCGCCCCGGTTGGCGATCCTGGGCTACCTGCCAGGGGATCTGGGCTCGAAGCGCGTGAGACGTTGGCGAAGAGAGGACCCAAGCGTTGCGAAGCAATCCCCACGGTGGGAGGCGGACTGCTGGGCAGTCCTGAACGGGAGAACCCCCCCAACAAGGGGGGGGTTCCGTCCGTGGGCGCTACAGGGATTGAACCTGTGACCTCTTCCACGTCAAGGAAGCGCTCTCCCGCTGAGCTAAGCGCCCGGAGTATCAGATATAAGCAGGAGCCGCAGGCTACTGCCCGAGGAACTCGAAGAGTTCCGAGGTGCCGACCGGAATCGAACCGGTGTGACAGGATTTGCAGTCCTGCGCCTCGCCACTCGGCCACGGCACCTAGCGGAAACGGCGACCACCGCGGCCGCCGTCGGAGCGGACGACCGGGCTCGAACCGGCGACCTTCACCTTGGCAAGGTGACGCTCTACCAACTGAGCTACGTCCGCGGAATCGCCCCTACTTTATCACTCACCGGCCGGTTGACCCGAACCCTCCATCGCCCCGAACAGACTCCGGAAGCTCGTCAACCTCCACGAAATCCTGGACCACAAAGGGTGTCACCACCAGCTGGGCGATGCGGTCTCCACGCTTGATTGTGAACGGGTCACCACCATGGTTGACAAGTATCACGTTGATTTCGCCCCGGTACCCGCTGTCCAACAAGCCCGGGGCATTGACGACGCCAATCCCGTGCCGGGCGGCGTTGCCACTACGCGGGACGACCAGGCCGGCATACCCCTCGGGGACGGCGACTGCGATTCCGGTGGGAATCATCTGGCGTTGGCCGCTCGCTAATACCGAGTCGATGCGAGAATATAGATCGGTACCGGCGTCACCCGGATGAGAATGCGAAGGCGTCGGGAGATCGATGTCTAACTTCAGAAGTGGTATGTCCATGCCGAGAGGATTGTGACAGGGCCCATGGCCAAAATCGAGGAGCAAAGCCCGTGACAACCCGCAAGACCAAGCGCGGACCCGACGACTACCGCTCGTCGCTGCTCGACATGCTCGGCCTCTCCAGCCCCTACGAGCACGGCATCACCCAGGCCCGCCCCGACATCAGGCTGGCCCGCCCCCCGACCGCCCGCGATGTTGACACACGCTTCCCCAGTATCCAGGAGCTGCCCCAGGCCGGTTCAACCCCCGACGAGGGAACCGCCGGATTGGTTCAGCGCCTGTGGCAGGCTTCCGAAGCCTTCGACGACGATCTCATCATCGAGGACTGGGCTCCCGAGGCTCCCGTCGACCGGGCGGTTGGCCGCTACCGGTGGGCCTGGTGGCCCGTATTGCTTGGCGCCCTGGTGATCGGAATGATCCTGGTGACAATGAACCTGCGTGGCATCCCCGTCAAACAGGCAGAGGATCTCCGACAGGACTGGACGGTGCTTGCTCTGGAAGTCGAGAGCGGCGTAGACGGCGCACGCCAGGCTGCCCTCGTGATCACCAACCCCTCCTCGAATCCCACCGACCTGGCCGAGGCTCGCAACTCGCTCCTCGCCTTCGACGTCAGCGCGGACACCCTCGAATCTCAAATCTCTCAGCCGTTTCCCTCGCCACCCCCGCTGGCGTCCGGTGATGCGTTTGACAGCCTCAAGCCCATCCAGAGCGACCTGGTCGACGGAGCCGTTCTGGTGACTGACGCCCAGGACGCCTTGTCTGACGCCATCAAGTACCGCTCGCTGCTGGACAGCGCCTTCTTGCTCCCAGCCCTGCCGATCGTGGCCGACGAGGTAACGCTCGCAGGCCTCGGAGAGCAATTGGCCAACTCGGTCGCTGCATCCCGGGCCGCGGTCCGGCAGTTGCCGATCGGACCATCCTTCGACACCCACCGCAACGGCGCGTTGGGACTGGTCAACCGCCTAGAGACCTGGCAGGCCTCATATCTCGATGCACTGCGCCTGGGTGACATCGATGCGGCCACGGAGCTGAAGATTGAGATCAACACTCGCATCAACAACCTGCGCGCCAGCGTCGGCGAGCCGCTCGGCCTCGTCGCCATCCAGGTCAATGCCGACCTCGACGAACTGGAAGTCTTGTTGGGAGACTCTCTCGCCGCATTGGCGGTCACACCGCAGTAGGCGGCGCCTCGCTCAGTCGTCGAGCGTGGCCATTTCCTTCTCGAAGTCCTGGGCCCCCTGGAAGTCTTTGTAGACGCTGGCGAACCGGAGGTAGGCGACCTCGTCGGCCTGCTTGAGACCGTCGAGCACGATGCGGCCGATCTCCTCGGAAGCGATTTCGGGGGCGGCCGCCTGAGCGGTCACTTCGACCTGGGCAACGATGTCCTCCACCACTCCGACCGCAACATCTCGTCCGCCGAGAGCACGCTCGATGCCACTGCGAACCTTGTCGAGAACGAATGGATCGGTGGTTCCGTCGCGTTTACGGACCAGAAGCGGCAGCTGAGCCCTCTCGTAGGTGGTGAATCGTTGGCCGCAGGCTGGGCAGGCTCGTCGCCGGCGGACTTCCCGGCCTTCGCCGGCAGGCCTGCTGTCGATCACCCGCGTGTCTTCGTCGGCGCAGTAAGGGCAGCGCATTCCGGTGAGAGTAGTGGAATCCACGGGCGCCGGTCCTGGCGTCAGGCGGCGGGGAGCAGAATGACCTGTCCGGGGGTTATCAAGCCCCCATCGAGGTCGTTGACACGCTGGATGATGCGGACGGTTGAACGGACGTCTTCGCCTTGCTCGGTGCGCTCATCGGCCAGGTCCCACAACGTGTCTCCGCTCACCACCCGGTAGGGCTCAGTGGGAGCGGCGGTGTCTCCGGCATGCACTCGCTGGGCGAGGAGGAGGAGAAACATCAGCGCCAGTGCCAAAGGGAGGACCAATGCCCTGAGGCGGATGGTAGGTGCTTGCATGATGTTTCTCCTCCGTGCTCGTCCTATGCCATTTTCAGTGGCGTACCCACAACGTAACTTGTGGGTGTGACACGAACGCATGTTCGGTTCGCGAAAACTATACGAACGTCTGTTCGATTTGTCAAGATCGAACATATGTTTGTTTTTCGGACTGCCGATTGCTACGGTCATGGCCAAGCAAAGGAGTAGATCGTGGGTACTGACATTTCGACACGGCAGCGGGAAATCCTCGACTACATCCGGGACACGGTGGCCGACCGGGGCTATCCCCCGTCGGTGCGGGAGATCGGCGAGGCCGTTGGGCTCAGCTCTCCCTCAACAGTGCACAGCCATCTCTCCACGCTCGAGGCCGCCGGCCATCTGCGCCGCGATCCAACCAAGCCGCGGGCGATAGAGATCCTCGACGCCCCCGTTACTCGCACCGATGTGCGGGAGGTGCCCCTGGTAGGCAGGATCGCGGCCGGGTCACCGATCCTGGCCGAAGAGGACATCGAAGACGTCTATCCGCTGCCGGTCGATCTGGTTGGAGATGGCCCCATCTTCATGCTCCGGGTCAAGGGTGAGTCGATGGTCAACGCCGGGATTCTGGACGGCGACTTCGTCGTCATCCACCGCCAGCCCGATGCGTCGGACGGTGAGATCGTGGCTGCCTTGATCGATGGCGAAGAAGCCACCGTCAAGCGACTGCAGCGCAAGAACGGCGCGGTGATCCTCCACTCCGAGAATCCGGCATTCGAACCGATGATCTTCACCGATGGCGTCGAGTTGATCGGAAAAGTCGTCACGGTGCTGCGGGGAGTCCGCTGAGGGCGAGCCTGGCGGCCTAGCCGCCTCCCCCACCCGCCTCCGGCGCACACAACACCTAGCTGGTGTTCAGCTTGCCCTCGAACACGTAGGTGGCGGGGCCTTCCATCCACACCGTGTCGA
>JBPCTX010000364.1:0-3484 GCA_051011455.1 Acidimicrobiia bacterium
CGAGACCGACGACGGCGGATACCGCCGCAAGGAGATCTTTGAGGGTGAGTTCACTCGCACGATCATGTTGCCCGAGGGAGTCGAGGTCGACGAGATCACAGCCGGGGCCAAAGACGGGATCGTCACCTTGACTGTTCCCAAGTCACCTGAGGTCCTTCCCCGCAAGGTGAAGGTCGAGATCGGGAACTGAGCACTCGACGCTCAACAATGAAGAGGACCCCCGGGCGGGGGTCCTTTTCATTCGACCACTACCAACGGGCAGTCGCGATGGGGGTGGTCCATGACCCGCATCCGCTGCCGGTAGGTAGCCGACAGAAGGGACGCCTCCAGCACCTCGGCCGGGGTTCCGGCGGCTGCTACCGAGCCATCCGCCAGCAGGATCAGCCGGTCCGCGTAGGCAGCGGCCAGGTTCAGGTCGTGCAGTACCGCTACCACTGCGGTGCCCCCGGCTGCGCTCTCGCGTAGCAAGGTCATCGTGCGCTCCTGATGACGTATGTCGAGCGTGGCCGTCGGCTCGTCCAACAGGATCACCCCCGTTTCCTGTGCGAAGACCCGGGCGAGCGCAACCCGGGTCTGCTCACCCGCCGACAGTGATGGGTAGATCCGGTTGGCCAACTCGAGGGTGTCGGTGAATTCCATCGCGCCGGCCACCACCTGATCGTCGTTCTCGCGAGAGTTGTCGCCGTCGGCGTGGTACGGGTGGCGGCCCATGGCGACGACCTCTCTGGCCATAAAAGGAAAGGGGACCAGTGTCTGCTGAGGGAGGACCGCCCGCAGGCGCGCCAGTTCGGGTGGCCGGTAGGACTCGATGGAGCGGCCTCCGAGCTTGACCTGTCCGGTGGTGGCGGTGAGATCGCCTGCCATCAGATTGAGAAGCGTGGTTTTCCCGGCCCCGTTCGGACCGATGATCCCGAGCACGCTTCCCGGCTCAGCCGTCACCGAAACCTCGGACAGCAGAGCGGTCTCGCCGGCAGTGAATCCGACCCGGGCCGCTTCGAGTGCAGTCACTAGCCCCACGCTCCATACTCGGAGCGAGTGCGGTGCAGCAGCCAGAGGAAGAATGGGCCGCCCACCAGGGCGGTGAGCAGGCCGACCGGAATCTCGACCGGAGAGGCCAGGGTGCGAGCTGCCAGGTCGGCAACCAGAACGAGCACACCGCCGGCGACTGCGCTGGCCGGCAACAGCCGCCGGTGGTCGGGTCCGGTCAGCAGGCGCACCGCGTGCGGGGCCAGCAGCCCGACAAAGCCGATGATGCCGGCCGCGGCCACGGCTCCACCGACTCCCAGGGCCACAACCACCAGCAGTGCGATCCGCACCCGTTCAATGTCGACACCCAGGTGACGGGCCTCGGCTTCGCCGAGCAGGAGCAGGTTGAGCCGTCGGGCGTAGAGCGGCAGCCAGGCCAGGCTCAATCCGACGAACAGCAAAGCGGGCCGGGCCGTATCCCAGGTGGCGAGGGTGAATGACCCGAGAAACCAGAAGAGGGCGGTCTGGAGCCGGGCGGTGTCGACCGCCACGCTCAGGTATCCAATGGCCGCCGAGGCCACTGCGCTCACTGCCACGCCGGTGAGGACCAGGTTGACGACCTCGGTCCGCCCTTCGTAACGGGCTAGCGAGTAGACGATGAGGGCTACGGCCAGGGCGCCGGCGAACCCACCCAGCGGACCTCCCAGACTGCCCAGCACTCCGGGCCCGATAGCGAGCACCACGCCGGCACCGAGCGCGGCCCCGCTGGAGATGCCGATGATCTGCGGATCGGCCAGCGGGTTTCGGAACATACCCTGCAACGTGGCGCCTGTAGCGGCCAGTCCGGCGCCGACCGTGAAGGCCAGGACCAGGCGAGGAAGGCGCAGGGACCACACCACCGAGTCTTCCTGCGGAGTGAAGTCGACTCCGATGTCGATTCCGAGGTGATCGAGCAGAATCGCCACCACCTTGGCCGGTCCCACATCGAAGGCCCCCATGCTGAGGTTGGCAATGATTGCGGCGGCGCCCACCGCCAGCAGGGCGGGCCATAGCCATCGGCCCCGTCGGGCGACCGGCGTGAGCAGCCGGTCACCGGTCATGAGTTCTCAGCCAACTCCGGATGGAGGTCGAGGACCAGGGCCATGAGTGCTTCACCGGTGCGGGGTCCGAATCCGAGGAACAGAGCGTCATCGTAAACCAGCAAACTCTCCTCCTGTCCGGCGGTGGTCTGGGCCACGCCGGGCAGAGCGGCGAATGCGGCCGGACCGCCCAGTGATCCGAGGGCATCGGTAGTGGTGATCAGCACGTCGGGATTGGCCGCCGCCAGTCCTTCGGGCGTGAGCGGGCCAACCGGCGGGCCGAGCACGGTGTCAATGGCGTTGGCGCCGGTGATCAGTGCGGAAGTCACCGAACCCGGCCCAAACAGCAGCAGGGCCTCGGGGCCGCGGGCGTATACGAACGCAGCTCCGGGGGTGTTGGCGGCCTGGGCCGCCAACTGGAGGGCCTCGTCTATCTCGGCATCCACCCGGTCAGCCAGGACGGCGCCGGCTTCCTCTTCGCCCACCAGCATTGCCACCGTCTCGATCTTGGTGCGGATCCCGCTCAGCTCGTTTTGCAGTTCGATGATGGCAACCGGTATCCCGGCGGCGCGGATCTGTTCGACCACCTCAGGCGGTCCCACCTGCTGGTCGCCAATCACCAGGGCGGGACCGATGCCGATGACCGGCTCTGCCACCAGGAATCCCCGGGCCGGAGGGAGCGGTCGTCCGAGCTGCTGCACTTGGGGTGGGTAGGTCGAAGTCACATCAACCGCCACGATCCGGTCGCCAACTCCCAGCTCGAACAGGATCTCGGTTATATCGCCGTTGAGGGAGATGATGGTGGACGAGTCCGTGATCGTTTGCTCTACCCCGTCGGCTCCGGTGAAGGTGATCCCTTCGGGCATCGTTTGAGCAGTTGTGGTGGTGGCAGGCGGAGCGGTCGTTGTCGTGGTGGTAGCTGCGACGGTTGTGCTTGTGGTCGTGGCCACGGTGTCGGCAGAGTCGTCGCTGCCACAGGCCGCCGCTACCAGGGTCAGGCCGAGAATCAGTGTGAGTGCGCGTCGCATTGAGGCTCCGAATCGGTTAGTAGCGGCACGGTATAGGGGTGGGCATCCGACAGGAAGTCGGAAAAGCAGTTGTTCTCTATCATGCAGTTCCATGCCGAAGATCCAGGGATCCTCTATCGACGAACACCGGCGCATGACCCGCCGGGCCCTGCTGGCCGGTGCCCACGACCTCTTCGGGCGCCTCGGCTATGTCGAGACGACGTTGGGCGATATTGCCGCTCACGCCGGAGTCGGGCGCACCACCTTCTACGACTACTTCACCGACAAAGAGGACCTGCTGGCCTGCCTGGTGGAGGACTCCCTGCCAGAGGTCTTCGAGACTCTGATCTCTGAGATCCCCCGCTCGCTCTCCAGCCGCGACCAGTTGGGCGCCCTGGTGGTTTCCATGGTTGAGTTCGTCGTCACCGACCC
>JBPCTX010000365.1:0-7095 GCA_051011455.1 Acidimicrobiia bacterium
GCAACGCCTGAGCTGAGCTCACGCCCTCAGATAGGAGGGCCCTGAACTGTCGCTCTCCGAACGTCCCGCTGTCGGCCTCGGTGAATCCGGTCAGGGACAGGCTGCGCAGTTCGACGTCGAGGGCCGGCTCGAGAGCTGTGTAGCGGGCCGGGTGATAGACCTGCTCTGAGCTGGTCGGGCGGCGCCGATAGGCGTCATCGACGGCCGGGATTCCTCCCATGGAAACGAGGTCCTCGACCAGGGCCCGGCCCACCTCGGATGGGTAGGCCTCCAGCTCCATTACGTAACCGGGCGGAGTCGAGCGCTGCTGCTGGCACGCGATCTGCTCGAGGGTGATAGCGAATCGGTCGGTTGAGGTGAGCACCTGCTCCACAAACAGATCGGCGTGGAATTCAGCGTCACCCTGGACCAGCGCCCACAAGGCAACCGCGGCTTCGTCGTCGCCGGCGCGACGTCGACTGTCCATCGCCCCGGACCAGTCGTGGACCTGATCGGTGGCGGCCGAGTTGAGCTCGGCGACCAGGTGACGACGCCCGAGCGGAGTCAGCTCGTTCAGGCCCTCCGTCAGCACGATGCGTGCGGTGGCGGGGTCGTAGAAGCCCGGTACCGGGCACGGATCGTCGAGATCGTCGATAGTCCCGGAGTCGAGGACACCGAGCATCTGCAAATAGGCCGTGTCGAAGTCGCGGTTTCCGGTTCTGGCCAGACCATGCAAGGCGAGGTAGCCGGCGGCCACATCGTCCGCCGGAAGGTAGGCAACCTGCGGATCGGTGAAGTCGATCTGACGAATCGACCTGACCTCGTCGGCCAGTTGGGCAACAGCGTCGACGGGATCGACGGGCACGGTCGGGGGCGTCGTGAGCGGTGAAGTGCCCGAGGCGCTGGTGGTCGAGGTGGTGGAGCCGTCGGTCGAAGGAAGGAACTCCTCACCGATATCGCCGCGATCACTGGCGCAGGCGGTCAGCGCGAGGGCGAACGCGCATCCCATGAGGACCAATCTTTTCATACCCGTGCATTCTCGTTGCTAGTCAGCCAGAAACATCGGCAACCCCGACGTTCACCAAAAGCGAATTCAATGCCCGCATGAGTACCGGCCCGGCCTGGTAGGCCCAGAAGCCTTCCAATATCTTCTAGAGACAAACCCCTTTCCTTCACTAAACTCATGCCAAGAGCGGGAAAACCTGTCCAAGAGGGGTTACGTGACTACCTCCATACGCCGTCGTCGGCTCATGCTTATGGCATTGGTCTTTGCGCTTGCCCTCCTTCCCTGGCTGTTGACCTCTGGAACCGCCGCCATCGCTCAAGTCGACACATCGACCACCACAGCTCCGACAACGACCACGACGACGGCTCCTCCGACAACAACAACGACCCGTCGCAGGCCACCGCCCACCACGGCGACAACAACGACCACCACCACGACAACCACCCTTCCCCCCACCACCACAACCGTCGCGACAACAACCACCACCGTGGCGACAACTGCTACCACCCGGCCGCCGCCGCCCTCGACGACCACCCTCGACATCCCCTCCACCACGGTGGCCTTCGTGCCTCCGCCTCCCCCGGGGGGCACCGACACGGAGTCAGAAGGAGGGCTGCCGGGGTGGAGCCTGCCGTTCCTGGGCGCAGGAGCGATGCTGGCCGCCATCGTGCTTGCCACCGGGTTGCTGCGCTTCTTCACCAAGGGCATTCCCGCCATCGGCAGGGCGATAGGGAGTGCCAGCTACAAGGCCCAGAACCGCTGGGCTAATCGGGGCGACACTCCCGCTCCGGGCCAAAGCCAGTTCACCGCCTCACAGCCGACGACGGGAAGCCGCATCGGAGGCTTCTTCCTGCTCATCACCGGCCCGTTCCGCCGGCTCTTCGGCCGCCGAAATAGATCGGCACGGCGAATGCGGATCCACCGCCAGGCCACCCCGGGCGGAGTTTGGGACCGCGTGCTGCTGCGTCTGCGCATGACCAGGGCCCGGTTCACCAGGACCCGCTCATCGGTGGAAGGCCAACGCCGCTACTGGTGGCTGCGGTTCCGACGTTTCATCCCCTGGCTGCGGTAGGGGCCTTCAACCGTCAGCCCGGGCGGCCTATCATGCCGTCGGTCCGGGGGTGTAGCTCAGTCCGGCAGAGCACTACGTTCGCAACGTAGGGGTCACGGGTTCAAATCCCGTCACCTCCACGGCAACGCCTACGGCGTTGCTGGCAACCCTTCGGGTTGCTTGGGAGTTCGGCAAAGCCGAACTCCGGGGACAGGAGACTCGCTGATTTCCTGGGCAGTTTCTGGCAACGCCTGCGGCGTTGCTTGGGAGTTCGGCAAAGCCGAACTCCAGGGACAGGAGACTCGCTGAGTTCCTGGGCAGTTTCTGGCAACCCTTCGGGTTGCTTGGGAGTTCGGCAAAGCCGAACTCCAGGGACAGGACCAATCGGCTTTGACCCTCTTGGGCGAAGTCGGGCGAAACTAACGATGACGATGGCCGGTGGTTCTTCAACTGAGCCCTTCCAGGTAGAGCTTGATGGCCGCGGCGTCGAGAGACCCTAGGCCGGCCGCCGACGCATCCGTGAAGAGCTCGAGCGCCAGGTTGAGCGCCGGAGTAGCGGTCCCGACGGCGGCGGCGTGCTCGGCGATGAGTCCGGCATCCTTCTTGAGAATGTCGAGTCGGCCGGCCGGTGGTTCGTAGGCGGACGCAGCCATCATCGCGCCACGAATGTCCCACATCCGCGACGACGCGACCCCTTCGGCGATGACCTCTTGCACGAGCGCTGCGTCGATACCGGAGGCTGCGCCGAGGTTGTGGGCCTCCGCAGCCGCCACGGTGTGGACTGAGACGAGCAGGTTGGCAATGTATTTCATCACTGAGCCGTTGCCGAACTCGCCGAGGTAACGGGCGGACCCCAGAGGAGCAAAGACGTCGAGCCGATCGTTGAATACATCGGCGTCGCCCGACCCGAGCACGACGAGAGCGGCATCCTCGGCCTGGTGGCCGGTGCCGGAGACGGGGCAATCCAGCATGGCCATCTCCGCCGCAGCCAACCGATCATGCGCCTCTCGCTTGGCGGTGAGCGACAGCGTCCCCATCTCGACCAGGACCAGCCCCGTTTTGCCTCCGGTCAGCAGACCCGTCACGGTCTCCGAAAGCGCCTCGGCGCTGGGAAGCCATGTGATCACGGTGTCCACCTCGGCCGCCAATTCCGGCACCGACCCGTGCACCCGGCCGCCGTCGGCTGCGAACGCGACCTGCCTCTTCTCGTCGATATCGAATCCGTGCACCTCGTACCCCGCCCGGATGAGGTGTCCACCCGTGGCACCTCCCATCACACCAAGACCAACGATTCCGATCACCCTCATTGCGTCGCTCCTTGCTCACCACGGTTACCTGATTGGGTCCCGGCTGGGCGATGAATCAACGGCGGGCTCCCCTTCGGGAGCGTAACCCAGCCCGGCCCTGCCCTCCCCGACTGCTCGACATGCGACCAGTGCGAGCGCGTAGGTTGACTTGAGGCGGATGACATCAATCGGACAAACGAGACGGGGAGGATTCATGGGACGGATGCGGGTTAAGTCGATCTTGACGCTGACTGTGCTTATGGCGATGCTGGCTGCCGCTTGCGGAGGAGGTTCGAGCGATGACGGCGCCTCGGACACCACAGCCGCCACCACCGCCCCATCCTCGAACGACGACGGGGGCAGCACCGACACCACGCCGGCTGACGATGACTCGGGCGACAAGGACGACGGGGCCGATGACTCCGGGGACCAGGACGAGGTAGGAGACCTCAGTCTGGTACCCGAGGGTGCCACCGACATTCTGGGTAATCCGGCCGGTCAGGGATACGTTGAGTTGG
This sequence comes from Acidimicrobiia bacterium, assembly GCA_051011455.1. Classification (GTDB taxonomy): domain Bacteria; phylum Actinomycetota; class Acidimicrobiia; order Spongiisociales; family SHLN01; genus SHLN01. The sequence continues at coordinate 3,841 of JBPCTX010000365.1, forward strand.
ACGGCGTGCGCTACGACTTCATCCTCACCGGCGCCTGCCAGAAGATCTTCGGAGCCTTGCAGGGAGCCGGGCCGTTCGCCGATGGTTCCGACGGCCGGTTCGACTCGATCATCCCACCCGAGGACTGGGAGACCGACACCGCCGCCGGATGGGATCCGCCGTTCGTGCAGGTGGATATCGGCGATGACACCTGGGTGGCTCAAGTCGGGTCGGAGTCCTTCATCGGTGGCACGAGTGTCGTACTCACCCCCGAGCAGAGCTCGGTGACCTCGTTCAGCAACAGCGGCTCAAAGGCTTCAGGCGAGGCCGTGTTCTTCGCTCTGTGGAATCTCGAGGAGATCGAAACGGTCACCGGAAGCTTCGAGTTCTACTGCCCCTGAGTCAAAGGTCTGCAGCTGGCCTAGGTGGTAGCTAACTCTCCAGTGTGCTCGTTGGCAGTTGCCGGTGCCCTGGAAACGACCTGCTCCACCGGCATGGCCACCTTCCCCGGTCGAGCGCGAGGATCGATCCTTAGAATCGATTGATGCCGGAGACGCACTATGCCAAGAGCGGTGGATACAGCATCGCCTATCAGGTGATCGGAACGGGTCCCTACGATCTGGTCTACATCCCTGGATGGGTATCGAACGTTGAGGTCATGTGGGAGGACCCGGGACTCGCCAGCTTCTTGCGCCGCCTGGCATCTTTCTCCCGGCTCATCGTCTTCGACAAGCGGGGCACCGGCCTGTCCGATCCTCTTCCGCTGGATCAACTACCCGACCTCGAGGCCCGCATGGACGACCTCGCCGCCGTCATGGATGCCGTTGGTTCAGAACGAGCCACTCTCTTCGGCCACTCCGAAGGAGGGAACCTGTGCATGCTCTTCTCTGCTACTCACCCGGACCGAACGACCGGCATCGCCCTGACCGGTTCGTTCGCCAAGCGGATCCGCTCAGATGACTACCCATGGGCACCGACCCAGGAGGAACGCGCTGAGTACATAGGGCTCGTTGAAGAGAATTGGGGCCGACTGGACGAGACAGACAGGCTGGCCCCGAGCCGGTCGGACGATGAAGCGTTCCGAGCATGGCTCTTGCACTACCAACGCCTGTCGGCCAGCCCGCGAGCGGCAGCCGCCATTCTCGAGATGAACTCGAACCTCGACATGCGGCCCCTCCTGGAAACGATCTCGGTCCCCACACTGCTGCTCTACCGCAAGGACGACCGTGACGTCCAGGTCGAGGAAGGCCGCTACATAGCCGCCAGGATTCCCGGGGCCAAGCTCGTGGAGCTGGAGGGAGCCGACCACCACTTCTGGGCCGGCGACAGCGAATCCCTCCTGCAGGAGATTGAGGAGTTCGTCACCGGCTCACGCGGTCATCAGGACCACGAACGCCAGCTGGCAACGGTCCTATTCACGGACATCGTGGGCTCCACCGAACGGGCGGCCACTTTGGGCGACCGATCCTGGCGGGACCTCCTGGAACGTCACAACCAGATTGTGCGGACCGAGCTGGTGCGCTGGAGGGGCCGCGAGGTCGGCACCGCCGGTGACGGGTTCCTGGCCACCTTCGACGGGCCGGCTCGCGCTCTCCGTTGTGCTCGCGCGATTGCTGAGGCGATCCCTGCGCTTGGCATTGAGGTGCGTTGCGGCGTGCACACTGGTGAGGTCGAGATCGTTGGTGACGATGTCGCAGGGCTAACCGTCCACATCGGTTCTCGTATCGCCGGTAGGGCTCGCCCGTCCGAGGTGCTTCTGTCGCGCACCGTCAAGGACCTCGTTGCCGGCGCCGGGTTCGCATTCGAAGACCGCGGTCGCCATCCACTCAAGGGCGTCCCGGATGAATGGCAGGTATACGCCCTCGTCTAGCCACCGGCGTCTGCCGGTTCTACTGCCCTAAGGAACCCGGCCCCGCTCCAACTGGTGGTGCGATTGTCGCCGGAGGGCGCGGCTGCGGCTGGTCGGCAACGCGATGTCGCGTACTCCCAGCGACACGAGGTAGAAGGACGCTGAGAACAGCGAGATCGCCAGCGCCCCGCCCAGGAGCACATTCCAGGCGATCGACCCGCCGCTGAACCGCCCCAGCAGGCTGAGGCCCATGAACATCATGGCGCCCCAGTTCACGACATCGTCGGCGAACGAGAGCCAGGCCGCGAACCCATGGGCCACTACCGCCCCCACCACCGCCGTGAACATAGCCACCCCGGCCAGCGGGATGAGGTGGGGCAAGAGGTGCCGCATCACTATCCGCCCTCGCCCGGCGCCGGCCACCCGGGCCGCGTCTATGAACGGGCGCCCCATGATGCTGAGAGCGTGGGAGCGCAGCACGATTGCGGTGGTTCCGAGCCCTGCGATCACTCCATACAGGAAGCCGAACCAGAAGGGCTTGATGTCACCCCCAAAGACTCCTGCTCCGACGATGATCATCGCGAGAGGAGCGGGCAAGAGGAGGGCGACGTCGGACAACTTGCTGAGCACAGCATCAACCCAGCCGCGGAACACGGCCGATATCGCCGCCAGCAGGCTGCCGAAGATGGCGGTGGAAACGGCAGCCGTGATCCCCACGATGAAGGCGGGGGTAGCTCCGGCCAGCACCATCGAGAACACATCGCGGCCGAACGGATCCGTACCAAACCAGTGTCGGCCCGACGGCGGAGCAGGCTGCAGGGGCTTCTCGATCACGTCACCGACCTCGGCCTGGATGAAACCATCGAGGCGGGCATCGCTTCGCAGGATCTCAGTGGAGGGATCAATCTCACCGGGGGGATCGGGCTCCTCGACGACCAGGAGTTGGGTCAACGGGGCGTCATACCCCGTGGCGGGGTCGTAGATGCGGGCCTGACCTTCCCACACGGTCGCCCACAGGACCTCCCGCACCACCAGCGAGCCCGCAAACATCAGGATCACGATCAACCCGGCCACCGCCAGCCGATTGTGCAGGAAGGTGCCGACGACGGCGGCCCATTGCCTGCGCCGGGCCTGGGAGCGGGTGACCGGCGCCGTCATTGCACCTGCTCCCCTACTAGTCGAACCCGGGGATCGAGCACGGCGATGGCGATCTCGAGCGCTAGTCGCAGCAGCAGAGTGATCACACCCACCACCGCCATAGCTCCCACAATCATCGGGGTGTCCTGGTTGTTGATCGACTAAAGATGAGGTTTCCCAGGCCACCCTCCACTTCGAACATGAACTCGAGAATCACCAGCCCCGTGAAGAAGTAGGGAATGCCGACTACGAGTCGGCTCAGCACCGGCAGCAATGCCGCCCGGGCGCTA
>JBPCTX010000366.1:0-5621 GCA_051011455.1 Acidimicrobiia bacterium
GGGGTCGAGGGGCTCTGACTCGAAGACGTCCATGGCGGCTCCGCCGATGACGCCGTCCCGCAACGCTGCCGCCAGGGCAGGCTCGTCGACGATGCCTCCCCGGGACGTGTTGATGAGAACGGCAGAGCTCTTCATCCGGGCCAGCGCCGCCTCGCCTATCAGGCCGGCCGTTCCCTGGTTGTAGGGAATGTGCAGACTGACAACGTCGGCATCGGCAAGCAGCTGATCGAGACCGACCCGCTCTGCTAGCTGCCAGGCGGGGTCGGTCTCGCCGACATACGGGTCATGGGCCACGACCGTCATCCCCATCGCCGCCGACCGCGAGGCCACATGGCGGCCGATTGAGCCGAAGCCAACCAGCCCGAGAGTGGACCCCATCATCTCGTGGCCGAAGGCATGCCCCTGGCGCGGCCATTGCCCGGCGATCATCGATTCCGTCATCCCGAATACCCCGCGGCGCAAGACAAGCATGGCCGCCATCACGTATTCGGCCACCGATAGGGCATTGCCCCCGACCGCGGGGATCACCGTCACGCCGGCAGCCGAGCAGGCATCCATGTCAATGTTGTCCAGCCCGACGCCCAGGCGGCCGACGACCTTCATCGCCTTCGCCGACTCCAACAGCTCACTGTCGATCCTGGTCCGGTTGCGGATCATGATGGCTTCGGCCTGGGCCACCTCTCGCAACAAGCGAGGCCGCTCGGCGTAAAGGTCCGGGTCGTAGACGACCTCGAGGTTTTCGCCCATCTGAGCGAGGAACCGCTCAGGAAGGAATTCGGACACGACGACTCGTTTCATCGGGAAGCGTCGAGCCCGATGATGTCCCGGGCTTCGACCGGAGTCGCGATGTCGCGGCCAATCTCCTCAGCGATCCGCACGATCTTCTCCACCAGCTCGGCGTTCGACCGGGCCAGCTCGCCCGGCACGAGATACGGATTGTCCTCGAACCCAACCCGCACATGTCCACCGAGGCCGATGGCCATCGAGAGAAGTTTCCATTGGGCGGTCGGGCTCATCACGCTCACGTTGTAGTTGACGAAGTCGGGCAACAGATCCGCCATGTAGAGCAGCGCCGCCTCTGTGGGCGGTGTCCAGGATCCGCCCTCCCAATCCAGGAAGAGAGTCGCCCACACCGGCTCGGCCAGAAGGCTTTCGCTGTGCACTTTGGTCAGGTTCCACACAGCTCCGGAGTGGAACACTTCGATCTCCGGCTTGACGCCCTTCCTGGGCAGTTCCTGTGCGTAGCCACGGAGTTCTTCCAGAGTGTGGAGGGCATAGATGGCGTTCGGCGGGTACTCAGGATCGGGATGGAAGTACTCATCGTGTGCGTTGAAGGCCACCGACATCATCTCGGGATCCAGATCGAGCAACGGGACTCGATCTTCGAATCGGGCGCCCGCAATCCCGAACTGGATGATTGCGTCACGCTCTGACCGAATGCCCTCGGTGATCTCGGTCCAGCCCTCAACATCCAGCTTGCTCAGCTTGCGACCATCCGCCTGAATGGTGGACTCGAGCTTGCGGACACCGTGGAGGTGGGCAATAGCTGCTCCGGCGTCGAGGCACCTGATGTACTCTCCGGCGATGACGTCGGTGTTCTCCCGCGTCGGCTTCGGACAGTACGAGTTCGAAGGGTACGAGACGGAAGAATCGCAGGCGGCGGTGATGATCAACTTGTCCATATCACTCCCTGAGGGCGGTTCTAGTGAGTGAGGCTCACCAGTGAAAGCTGCCCAGCTTGTCGGTGCCAGAGAAATCGCAGAAACGAGTATGCCCGATCCGATTCCCGAACGCGGCCAGGTGGTGGTCCGGCCCGAGGCCGTCGCTATCTGCGGCTCGGATCTGGCAGCCTTTCAAGGTCACCACCCCAGGATGGTGCCCCCGCTGGTGCTCGGGCACGAGTTCAGCGGAACCACCGTTGGCCTCGGCCCTGGAGTGCCCGAAGATGTGATGGGCCGCCGTGTTGCCGTCGACACCCTGGTCTCGTGCGGTGAGTGTCGTGCCTGTCTGGCCGGACGCTCCAACATCTGTGCTGCCTATCAAGTCATCGGTTGCCGACCCAACCTTCCCGGCGCCTTTTCCGAGCTGGTTGTGGTCGACGCCAACAAGGTATGGCAGCTGCCCGATGACTGTTCGAGTGTCACCGGAGCGCTGGTGCAGCCACTGTCAATCAGCCATCACGCGGTAGTGGATCGGGCTAGGGTCACGGCCGGAGACCAGGTGGCGATCATCGGAGCTGGTCCGGTCGGCCTGGGTGCTCTCATGGTGTCCGTAGCTCTTGGAGCCACGACGACCGTCGTCGACATCGATCCCTACCGTCTCGAGCTCGCCCGCCAGATCGGCTCCGACCAGACGCTCACACCTGATGAGGCAACCGATCACGGCTCCGAGCCCGACGTGGTGCTCGAGTGCGTGGGAGGGCGCCAATCCTCCACGCTGACCCTGGCAGCCTCATGGGTCGGTCACGGCGGACGAGTCGTGATCGTGGGTAACTTCGCGACCGGAATGGCCGGCCTGGATGCAGCCACCATGAAGGTGAAGGAGCTGGAAGTGCTGGGCTCGCAGGGCTATGTCGACTCTTATGGCCAGGTGGTCGAGATGATCCGGAGCGGGGCCATTGATCCGTTGCCCATGGTCTCGCATTGCCTGCCGCTCGATGATCCTGCAGCCGGTCTCGAACTGCTGGACAATCCGGCCGTCGAGAAAGCCAAGGTGGTCATGACCAGAAGTCCATCAGGGGAATCGGAGCGTCTACTTGACTGAGCCAGAGGTCAGACCTGCCACCACGTGCTTCTCCACGAAGGTGTAGAAGAGGATGAACGGAACAATCGTGAGAACGGTGAACGCGGCCTCGATCGGGTAGTCGGCGAAGCCATCGCCGGTCGACAGCTTGTAGAGCTCGAAAGGCAGCGTCCGCTTCCCGGGTGAGTTGACCAGCACGAGCACCAGTGTGAACTCGTTCCAGGCCTCACGGAATGCCAGAACGCCGACCGTAATCATGGCGGGGGCGCCGAGCGGTAGGACTATGTGTCGAAGCCGGCCCCATAGGCCGGCGCCGTCCACGTTGGCAGCCTCTTCAATCTCGCGCGGGATTCCCTGGAAGAAGCCAACCAGCAGCCAAACGCCCAGCGGTACGAGCATGGCCGTGTAGATGATGACAAGGGTCAGCCTCTTGTCCAGCATGTTGGTGAGCACCGCAAGCCGGTAGATCGGAATCATCAGCCCGATGCTGGGCGTCAACCGCGGCAGCAGGGTGAACAACAGCAACAGATGCCGACCCCGGAAGCGGAACCTGGCAAAGGCGTATGCAGCCGGCACCGCGATCACGATGGTGAGGAGAGTTGTGCCGACGCCAACAACGACACTGTTGGTGCAAGAAGTCGTGAAGCTCTCACTGGCCCACACCGCCGGATAGGCGTCGAGTTGGGGGGACGCTGGAATCAGCGTCGGGTCCGAAAACACCGCCACCTTGTTCTTGAAAGAAACCGACAACGTCACAAGGAATGGAGTGATCGTCCACACCACCAGGATGATCAAAGGAACCGCGGTTAGAAGTTGCCGGAAGACCACCCTCGCTCGCGAACGCGTCAGGCGAGAGCGGGCATCGGACTTCTTCACAGGTTCACCGGCGTCGACGACGCCTTCATCGGGCGGCGGGGTATCTGTCATGTCATCGCGTGGCCCGACGGACGCGGCGCGCCAGATGGGCTACGTCGATCGACGGACCGGCAGAATTTGGGGACTACTTCCCTGACCCTGTGATCAGGCCGGCGACCACGTGTTTCTCTACGAAGGTGTAGAAGAGAATGAAGGGGACGATGGTTAGAACGGTGAATGCCGCCTCGATCGGGTAGTCGGCGACGCCTTCCACACCCTGCAACTTGTAGAGCTCGAACGGCAGAGTCCGATTCCCGGGTGAGTTGACCAACACCAGGACGAGGGTGAACTCGTTCCAGGCCTCACGGAAGGCGAGCACGCCAACCGTGATCATGGCGGGGGCTGCCAGCGGTACCACGATGTGTCGGAGACGTCCCCACAGGCTCGCCCCGTCGACGTTGGCGGCCTCCTCGATGTCGCGCGGGATCGCCTGGAAGAAGCCCACCAGCAGCCAGACTGCCAGAGGTAAGAGCTGTGCCGTGTAGACGATGATCAGGGTGATTCGTTTGTCCAGCATGTTGGTGGCTACGGCCAGCCGGTAGATCGGGATCATTATCCCGATGCTGGGTGTCAATCGCGGAAGCAGGGTAAAGAGGAGAAGCAGGTGTCGTCCCCGGAACCGGAACCTGGCAAATGCGTAGGCGGCGGGCACTGCGATCAAGATGGTCAAAACGGTCGTGCCGACCCCAACCACGACGCTGTTTGTGAATGACGTGGTGAAGCTCTCGCTGGACAGGACGTCGGCATATGCTCTGAGGCTCGGGGCGGCCGGTATCAGCGATGTATCTGCGAACACCTCCGTCTTGTCCTTGAGGGAAACCGACAGGGTCACCAGGAACGGCGCCACCGTCCATATCACCAGCGCGATCAGCGGGAGCGCAATCAGGGTGCTCCTGATAAACCCCCTCAATCTGCTCCCGGCCGGCAGCCCACGTTCGGGAGGTTTGCGCTCAGCAGCCATCAGGGACGTCTCAGCGATGGAGTCGGCGGGAACCTCGTCTTGAGGCATCAGGTCGCTCATGCGTCGTAGTCGTATCTTCGGCCTATGAACACATAGGCGAGGGTGAGCACGGCATTGAGAACAAGAACGAAGGTTGCGATCGCCAGCCCCTGATTGAACTCGAGATTGCGGAAGGCCACCGTGTACATCTCCATAGCCATCGTCTGAGTGGCTTTGAGGGGCCCACCGCCCGTCAGGGCGAGCACAACACCCAGCCCGGTCAGCGTCGAGAAGCTCAGCCAGACAATGCTGATCAAGATCTGTGGGGCAAGCAGCGGGACGGTGATGTGGCGGGCCCGGTTCCAGCCGGAAGCTCCGTCGACCAGGGCAGCGTCGAGGTGTGCCGTGTCAATGGTCATCAGTCCTCCGAGAAGCAGAAGGATCACGAGTGGAAGGTCGGTCCACACCTGCGTGAAGATCACAGTGACCATTGCCCAAGTTGGGTCGGCCAGCCACCTCGGGCCGGTTTCCACCCACGGGAGCCACTCGATCACCTGATTCATCTGTCCGAACTGCGCGTTGAACAGAATCCGAAACATCACGGCCGCCGCAACGTTGGAAACGATGTAGGGCCCGATGGTCACGGCCCGAAGGAACCGGAGCCTCCCCACAACCTTGAAGAGGGCAAAGGCAAAGAACAGCCCCATCGCCATTCCGATGACCAGCGAGCCGCCGACAAATATGGCGGTCTTGTTCAGAGAGGACCAGAACGCGTCTGACGCGAACATGTCCGTGTAGTTCTCGGTGCCGACCCACTCGGGGGCCGCCCCCAGGCTTGGCCGGCGATAGAAGCTTTGCCAAATGCCGTAAATGACCGGGTAGCCGAGAAGGCCGGCTACCAGAAGTATGGCCGGGAAGCTGAAGAGGTAGGGCGTCGCCTTACGCTCGCCGATGATGGCGTTGTTGTCCGAACGCGGCTTCTCCGGACGCTGCCACCAGCGGCCGCGGCGCTTCGGTTGGGGGT